>NZ_VHLC01000136.1:0-19284 GCF_006547355.1 Myxococcus sp. AB036A
AATCATCCCGTCCGCGCGAACCAGGGGCGGAGCGATGGCGCTCTCCAGCGTCGTGGGCGCGTAGAGCCACTTGACCTCGGCCACGCTCTCCGACGTGCCGTTGGGGTTGTGGGAAAGCCGGCGCACCAGCCGGATGCCTTCCTCGAAGGCCTTGAGCGAGTCCTCCAGGGAGAGATTGCCGCTCTCCAGCCGGCCCACCGTCTCCTCGAGCCGGGAGACCACGTCCCCGTACTGCTCGGGGACCTCGGCCTCCGCTACCTTGTCCGCCTTGGGCGCCTTGTCCGACTTCGCCACTTCCATCCACCTCCCCGCATGGGGCGCGGGACTCTAGAGGGTGGCCCGTCAGCAGTCCACCGGCCCTTTCACCGCCGTGACGGTGGCTTCGATTTCTTCACATCCCCCGAGCGACTTCGCCCCGTTCGACGCGAGCTTCAACCCCAGGCGCTCTCCCACCTGGACATCCGCGCCCGTGCGGACCACCGCGCCATCGCGCTGGCGGAACACCACCGAATAACCGCGGGACATCACTTTCAACGGACTCATCGCGTCCAGACGTCCCTCCAGACGCTGGAAACGCTTCTGCGCATCCGCCAGGGCCCCCTGCTGAAGCGCCAGCAGCCGCGCCCGGTGCGCGGCCAGCCGGGCGCGCTCGCGGGACACCTGGGCCGCTGGTGACGCCCTCTCGAGCCCCAGCCGTGCCGTCGCCAGCGCCCCGTGCCGCGTCGCCACACCTGCACGCACCGCCTCCGACAGCCGCATGGCCAGCTTCATCAGGTGCGCCCGCTGCTCACCCAGCCGGGCCTGGGGACGCGCCCGCTGAAGCCTTTCGGTCAGCGACCGCAGTTCCTCGCGGTGCCCCCGCACGGCTGGCCGCAGCACGCGCATCATCGACTCCACCTGCTCGGACAGGTGCAGCCGCTGGTGGTTGATGGCCCGCCGAGGGTCCTCCAGCCGCGACGCGAGCTGCCCTTGCTCCTCGCGCAGCTCCAGCACCCGGCGCTCCATGGCACGCCGCAGACGGCCCGCCTGCGTGGCCAGCGTCAGCTCCAGGTCGGCCAGCACCGGCGCCAGGCGCTCCGCCGCGGCGCTGGGCGTGGGCGCGCGCAGATCCGCCACGAAGTCGGAGATGGTGAAGTCGATTTCGTGGCCAATGGCGGACACCACCGGTACCGGCGAGGCGAAGATGGCGCGCGCCACCCGCTCCTCGTTGAAGGTCCAGAGGTCCTCCACCGAGCCACCACCGCGCGTCACCACGATGACGTCCACGTCCGTGCGAGCCAGCCGCTCGATGGCGCGAGCCACCTCGACGGCGGAGCCTTCGCCCTGCACGCGCGCATCCGCCACCAGGACGCTCTGCCGCGGGTTGCGCGAATGCAGCACGCGCAGGAAGTCCTGGAGCGCCGCGCCGGTCCGGCTCGTCACCACGCCAATCCGCCGAGGCAGGTAGGGCAACGGCCTGGGGGGCCGCACACGCCCGGGACCAATGAGTCCCTCCTGGGCCAGCCGCTCCTTGAGCTGCTCGAAGGCCAGCGCCAGCGCGCCCTCGCCCACCGGCTCCAGCCGCTGGACGATGAGGCTGTAGCGGCCCTGCGGCTCGTACAGGTCCACGCTGCCTTCGGCAATCACCTCCATGCCGTCGCGCAGCGCGAAGCGCAGCCGGGCCGCCATGGAGGCCCACACCTTCGCGTCGATGGCCGCGCCCGCGTCCTTCAACGAGAAGTACCAGTGGCCGCGCGCGTTGGGCCCGCGAAAGCCCGTCACCTCGCCGCGCACGATGACGCGAGCGAAGCGCGACTCCAGCGTCTGCTTCAACTGGCGGGTCAGCTCGCCCACCGACAGCACCACGCGCTCGGGCTTGGGCGGCGGAGGCGGCGCGCCCTCCATCGGTCCCAGCAGCGAGGTGCCGTCCTCGTCCACCGGAGGCGGCGGAGGCTTCGGTGGCGCCGCGGCCTTCCGCGTCGAGCCAGCCGCACGAGGCGTGGAGGCGCCACTGCCGAACAGGTCACCCTGCTGGCCCACTGGCGGCAGCGTGCCGCCTCCCACCTTGCGCCGGGTCATCGGGACAGCTTCTCGACCCAGGACTTCGCCTTCTCGTGGTACTCGTCATCCGGCGGCGTCATCGCCACCACGTCCTTGAACTTGGGCAGGGCCTCATCGGGGCTCCCGTCCTTCAGGGAGTAGGCCTGGAGGTAGACGTCCTTCGCCTTCGCCTTCAGCTCACTGATGATGTTGGTGGCGCCCGCGTGCCCGGGGTCCGCCTGCAACGCCTTGCGCGAGTAGTCCATGGCGCGGCTCCACTGCCCCGCCGCCTTCGCCGCGGTGGCGCCCTTGTAGAAGATGGTGGCCGCCCGCGTCCCCGCGTTGCGCGCCATCTTGCTGGGACGGCCGCCGGTGATGTCCTTGTCCAGCGACATCAGCTTCGACAGGCCCCGGGCGTCCAGGTCCTCCAGCCGCTTGTAGAGGTTGCCGAACTCCGTCACCTGCCCGAGCACCTTCTTGCACTGCGGCGTGCGCGCCATGCACGCGTTGAGGATGGCCACCGCGCCGGACATGTCGCCGTCGCGGAAGCGGTCAACGGCGGGCTCCCACGGCTTGGGGGCCGGCCCCTGGACCACGGGCCTGGGCGTGTCACGGACGATGATGGCCTGCGCCGCCTGCTCGTTGATGAGCTTGGCGTCGCGGTGCTCCGGGAAGGCCACCAGGATGTCTTCGGTGATGGCCTTGGCCATGTCGAGCTGGTTCTCATCCAGCAGCTTGCGCGCCTCGCGCGTGCGCGTGTCCGCTGCCTCCGACAGCGCGCGCTTCGTCGAGTTCACCTGCTCGTAGAGGAACTGGCTCTCACCCGCGCTGGCCAGCAGCGTACCGGCCTTGCCCAGCTCCTTCTTCGCCAGGGCCTCCTTGGCCGCCGTCAGCTTCTCCTGGACGGGAATCTCACGCGCGGCGTGCCCGAGGTAGTCCGCCACGCCCGGGTACTCCGGCGCCTCGGACTGGAGCTCCTCCAGCTTCGCCTTCGCTTCGACCCACTTGCCCTCGCGCACCAGGTTCTTGGCGTCCTGGAACAGGCTGCCCAGCCGCTCCCGGTGGTTCTTGCCCTGCCGGGCTTCTTCCGCGGCGACCGCCTGCTGCTTCTGGACGTTCATCCGCACCACGCCCAGGCCCGCGAACAGCACCACCACCGCGCCCGCCACCCCCAGCTTGATGAGCTTCTTCTTCTTCAGCTCCTCGGGGGTCGGCGCCGTGGCCGCCGTCGCGCGCGCGCTGCGCACGCGCCCACCTTCGACGCGAGGCCCCGGACGGGGCGGCACCGCGCCGCGGCTCCCCGAGGCCGCCGGACGAGGACGCGGACCGGGGGCCGGCGCGCCGACCATCATCGTGGAGTTGGCCACGTCCTCGAAGCGCAGCTCCGTGTCGCCCAACGTGATGACGTCACCGTTGGCCAGCGGCGTCTCTTCGTTGATGACGTCGCCGTTGATGAGCGTTCCGTTGCCGGAGCCCAGATCGCTCACCGCCCAGCCCGCTCCCGACTTCCGCACCATGACGTGCTTGCGGGACACGGAGGTGTCCGGGATGCAGATGGCGTTATCGGTCGCTCGACCGATGACGTACTCCTCCTCGGACAGGGCAAACTCCTCACCGTCCTTGGGGCCCGCGATGCAAATGAGCCGGGCCGCGGCGGAGACGGGGGCAGGCGCGGGCCGGGCGGACGTCCTGCGCACGGCGGGACGGGACCCGGTCCCACCCGAGGGCGCCCCGGAAGGGGGCCGGCGGCGTGCCGGAGGGGAACCGTTGGACATGCGAATCACCGACTTCCTGTCGAAGTGAGCACGCGCCTACAGCTCGTGCTCGTAAGCCAACTGCAAACCTAGATTGTGGCAGCGATGCTCGGCCGTAGGGAAGCGTCGACCCATTTCCTGCAACGCGGCCCGAGCCGTCCGCGCATTCCGGTACTGTACGCTGCGTTGGAAATCGAGCAGCAGCTGGCTGCACTTGTGGTCCAGCTCGGTTGCCACCTCGCCGAGCTGGAAACGCACGTCCTGATAGATGTCAGGCTTGGTGTCCAGCGCCTCCAGCGTCACCCAAGCGAAGCGGTACTGCTGCCACGCCTTGAAGAGGTTCTCCGCGCCGACGTCGCGCGATTCATAGAACCGGGCGCCCGCGGTCACGTACTGACGCGCCTTGGCCAGGAGCTCGTCTTGCGGCAACTCCGGCACCGGGATGATTTCCAGGCGCAGGTTCCACACACGCCAGGTGTCCCGCCCCGGCGGGTTGCGGACGTTGTCGAAGACGATGGAGTTGAGCTCACCCCGCTTCAGCGCGGAGGGCGGGAGAATCTGCTCCAGCCCACGCTCCGTCACCGCGTTCACGTCCGGCGGCACCCAGCCCACGTCCACGCCGTTGACGACCAGCGCCACCTCCTCCTTGGAGATGCCACTGGCCATGTAGTGGACCACGGCCACCGCCCGCGTCGGCGTGACGAACTGGAAGGCGAACGACTTGTGCTCCGGGTTCTCCCACGTCACGCCCTCGCCCACCCCGAACGAGTCTGAAATCACCTCGAAGCCCAGGTCCTCCGGCTCCACGCCGGACGCCCGGCCTTCGCCCTTGGGCATGAAGAAGACGGCCAGCACGCCCACCAGCGCCAGCACCAGGCCGCCTCCGACCGCGCCCACGCCCAGACGCGCCGGCTTCGACAGCTGCCCCCACCACAGGAGCAACCTGCCCGCCTGACTGCCCGCGAACTCCCGGCGACGGCGTGCCCGCTCCGCCGCCGTCTGCCCCGCGCCGGGCTCGGCCTTCGCCACGGCGGCGGTGCCCGGACGCACCGGCACCACCGCGGGCCGCTGCGCGGTGGGATGGCCCTCCGGCAGCACGATGCCGCTCTCGGCGGGAATGGGGTCGTTGAGACGGATGGGACGGGTGGCGTCCGGGTCCAGCGCTGGGAGCGGGTCGCCCCGGCGGATGGGCCGCGTGGCGTCCTCGTCCCCCTCCGGCGGCACCCAGACAAAGGTGAACTCGACGGGGCCTACGCCAATCTTGTCCCCATCCCGAAGCTGCTGCTCACCCGACAGCAGCCCGCCGTTGAGCACGGTGCCATTCGAGCTGCCCATGTCCGCGACGAAGTACTTGTCGCCGCGGAGCACGATGCGCGCATGCCTGCGCGACACGCCGTGGTCGTGCAGCACCAGGTCGTTCTCCGAGGTGCGGCCGATGTTGACCTCGGCCGCCTCGAAGGTGAGCTCCCGTCCCTGCTGGAGCCCCTGCGTGATGGTCAGGAGGATGGGCACGGGGCGCTACCCCGCGACGTTTCCGAACATGAACTGGAACACGATGGGCCCGAACAGCACCATGAACACCGTGGGGAAGATGCACGCGATGAGCGGAAAGAGCATCTTCACCGGCGCCTCGCCGGCCAGCTTCTCCGCGCGCTGGGTGCGGTCGATGCGCATCTGCGTGGACTGGATGCGCAGCACCTTGCCCAAGCTGGTCCCCATCTTGTCCGCCTGGATGAGCGCGGTGACGAAGGTGGTCAGCGGCGGCAGATCCACGCGGACAATCATGCTCTTGAGGCCTTCTTCGCGCGTCTTGCCCATCTTCAGCTGCTTGAGCACCAGCTGCAGCTCCTCGCGCAGCGGCCCCGGCTTGCCCTTCTCCACCACCTTGGCCAGCGCCGCGGTGAAGTCCAGGCCGGCTTCCACCGACAGCGTCAGCAGGTCCAGGCTGTAGGGCAGCGCGCGGCTGATGAGCAGGTGGCGCTTCTTCACCTGGTCGTTCAGCCACATCAGCGGGTAGTACATGCCGAAGAGCAGGAACAGCGGCGCCCACACCAGGCTCACGCCGAAGCCGTTGAGCAGGATGAAGCCCATGATGAGGCCCACCACCGCGCTGACTTCCTGCAGCGCCATGATGTCCTCGGGCTTGTACGCCTGAGGCTCGCCCGCCTTGATGAGGTTGCGGCGCGCCTTGGCCTCATAGCCGGGCCACATGAAGCGGCGGTTCATCGCGCCCAGGCGGCGGATGGCCACCGAGCCAAAGCCCTTCATGCCGCCCGTGGACTCGTCACGGACCTCCGACAGGAAGCGCTCCAGCATCGTCTGGTACAGCCCCAGGCCCAGGAAGCCCACGGCGCCCGCGAAGAGGAGCGCCGAGCTGCCGATCAACATTGGCGTCAGGACATCGTCCACGGTGCACCTCTCAGATATCGATGTTGACGATGCGCCGGATGATGAGGATGCCCATCACTTCCATGATGGCGATGATGATCACGAGGATCCAACCGAAGATGTGGTCCATCATCGGCTCCATCAGGTCGGGCCGCATGTAGTTGAGCACCATGCCGAGCACACCGGGCATCGCCGCGACGATCCACCCCTGCAGCTTGCCCTGCGAGGTGAGCGCGTCGATCTTGCCCTCCAGACGGAAGCGCTCGCGGATCACCGTGGAGATCGTCTCGAACATCTCGGCCATGTTGCCGCCGAGCTGACGGGCGATGTTCGTGGACACGACGACCAGCTCCAGGTCGTCACTGCCCACGCGGCGGCCCATGTTGATGAGCGCCTCCTCCAGCGGAACACCCAGCTTCACTTCCTTCACGAAGAGCCCGAACTCCTGCGACAGCGGCGGCATCGCCTCGCGTGCCACGTGCTCGATGGCCTGGGGGAACGTGAGACCGGCCTTGAAGGCGTTGGCCATGGCCTGCAGCGCGTCCACCAGCTGCACGTTGAACTTCTTGATGCGCCGCTTCCGGTAGTGCTTGACCATCAGCATCGGCAGGAAGAAGCCGAACACCGTGGCCACCACCGCCATGATGGGGTTGAAGATGATGTACGACAGGATCCCCAACAAGCACATGCACGCGATGTTGAGGATCAACATCTGGCGTGGATCGATGAAGAGGAACATGTCGCTCAAGTCGTTCATCGACTTGGCGACGTAGCGCTCCTGGTACTGCTCATACGCCTTCGACAGGACGCTGAAGATCACCAGGCTGAAGAAGAAGACCGAGCCGGTGACGAGGAGGAGGACGATTCCAGCAAGCATGTGCGCGCTTCCCTAAGAGCGAGGGTGGACGACGCACGCCATCACGGCGCGCCAGCGCCCGCGGCCCGCTCGGCACCGCCCTTGATGATCTGGATGATTTCGCGGCGCTTCTGCTCCAGCACGCGGGTGCGCTCACCCGAAAGCAGCGTGCTGATGGTCGCGCGGCCACGCTCCTCGATGAGGTCCACGTCGTCCTCGTTGCGGAGGCTGAGCGTCAGCTGGCCGAGCTCCACCGCGAGCACCAGGATTTCGGCCTCTTCCGGCAGCACCATCAGCGAGATGTTGTTGTACTCGCGCTGGTTCTCCGGGATGAGGTTCACGTTGGTGGTACCGGTGATCTTGCCCGTAGCCACCACGATGACGTTCTGAAGCAGCGTCACGGCGACGTTCTCGTCCGTCTGCGGGTCGCGGAAGGTGCCAATCACGTCCACGTGGTCATTGGGGCGAATCCAGCCGCCCACCGACGTGGTGTGCTTCGCCTCGATGGTGAGGGCGCGCGCCTTCTTCTGCACCTTCGACGACAGCCGCTCGGCGGCCTTGGTCGTCTCGAACTGGCTCCACAGCAGCGGATCACCCGCCTGCAGCGCGACCAGCACCTTCTGGTTCACGATGTAGGACGCGGAGTCCGGACGCACCACGGAGGACGTCACGAACTGCTCCGGCACGGAGCGCTGGGAGATCATCTCGAAGGTGATGACCGTGCCTTCAGGGACGTCCTGCGCCGCCACGACGACGGGCACCAGGTTCCATCCGCGGCGGACATCCGCCTCCTTCTTCTTGATGGCGGAATACGCGATGACGCCGGCCAACAGGCCCAGCACAAGCGCGACGACGAGCGGAGTCTTGCCCTTCAGCATGGTTCAGAAACCTCCAGAACGGGGGGGAGCCGTTCGGCGGCGATGATGGAGTCCGAAGTGGAGTCCAGAGCAGGTGTTGGAATACAGTGCAGTGCAATCAGCGGATGGCGCGCGATGTTAGCCGTGCGATACACCGGGTGTCAAAACCACCTCTCGCGACAGCTCTGTATCGCGCGCAATCCGGGACCTGACGTCGTTCCGCGTCAGAGGTCGTCGATGGCATCGCGGTCCTCTGTCGTCAGGCCGCGGCGCTCGGTGATGCTGTAGATGGCGTTCTGCACCACGCCCACGTCATCGGAGCTGTCGATGACCTTCCCCTCGAGGAGCCGCAGCAGCTCCTGTAGCGCGTCATCCGACGTGACGGGGCCGACGGCGTAGGTCATGTACTGGTTGGAGGGGTCCCGCTGCTCGTTCAGGCAGTACATGTAGAGCGGAACGATATAGGCGTTCTCCTCCGCCCCGCCGTCCGGGGTACCGGCATCATCCCGCCCGCCGGGCCCCGGGGGGGTGGGCGGAACGACGAGGATGGTGCGCTCGATGAGCAACCCGTTCTGGCCGCGTCCCTCGGAGGTGGACACGACGACGAGGCCTGGGGGGAACTCCACCTCGACAGGCGCCCCCGTGTCATTGCGCAGGGGCACGCAGACGCGGACATAGGCGCCCGAGCCCTGAGACGCCACGCGGGCGTTCTCGCACTCGCCGGTGAACTCTTCGGCGCCGCGAAGGGTGTCGGCGATGCTGATGCCCTCGGGGAGAGAGAGAGGCGTCCCCTGCGGCTCGCCTTCGTCCTCGCCCAGGCCCGGGCGGAAGACGTTCACTCCCGCGTCGAACCCACCAGGGGGCGGAGGATTGGGTCCGCCTCCCCCGCCGCCACATGCCAGTGCCCCTGCCCCGACCGCCGCCGCGACGACCATCCACTTCCATGCCGCCTGCGCCATTGCGCGCTCCTTCCGTCACTCCAGGACGACCCACCGGCCAGGACCGCCACGTCATGAGGTCCGGTGACACTGGCTGAGTCTCAGGATACCCGCAACCTTGCTGAGCGCGCGAGGTGTCAGGGAGTGGGCGGAATCGCGGGCTGCGCGGGCGGCGGAAGGTCCGGGTTGTACAGGCCTCGCAGCACCAGCGTTGCCCCCTGGTCATCCTTGAGGAGCGCCGGCTGGCCCTGGTGGAGTCCCACCAGCCGCACCGTGAAGCCCACGCCATCCGGCGTCACGTGCACCGCGAGCTGCCCTGGGACGAGCGGGTCTGGCAGCGCGCTTTCGGAGGGCAGCCAGGCGACCTGCGGGTAGACGGGAAGGAAGGCACGCGTGAACACCCGCACCTCGCTCGCGCCGGACTGCTGGAGCGCGTGACGCCACGCGTCCTGCGACAGGGGCGCCTCCCCGTGAGACTGGAGCTCGTGCACCATCAGCAGGTGGACGCGCCGGGCCACGCGGAGCAGCTCCAGGTTGGCCGCCACGTCGGAGCGGGACTGCTCCAGGCCTTGCGGACGACCGCCGGCGAGCGTGGCCATGACGCCGAGGAGAATGATGCCGGAAGTCCACAGCGGCGCGGACCGGCCTCGCACCAGCTCCCAACCCAGGCGTGCCGTACCCACCGCCGCCAGCAACGAACCCGCCAGCACCAGCCAGCGCGGCGCCGCGCCCGCATGGAAGGGCTGACTCAAGGCCCGTGTCAGGTGCGTCCACTCGGGCACGGACGCCACGCCCACGCCCACGGCGAAGGCGACGAACAAGACGGCGTGCACCAGCCTCAGCCCCAGCGGGGACGGCTGCCCCACCTCACTGCTTGCCGTCACGGGAACGGCAGGTTCAGCACGAAGTAGAAGGAGTCGTAATAAATCTGATACGCCTCCATGAACAGGTCGATGACGTTGGACTGCCGGTCCTCCGACCAACGGACCTTCACCGACGCGCCGATGATGAGCGCGACGACGAGAATCCAGTTCAAGAGCGAGTACTCCAACATGGCCTGCCCGCGACGGTTACGGGCGCGGGAACGCAGTGTCTTCGGGTGGTTCACGGCGTGTCCTCAGAGGTGTCGTGTCCGTGCCCGTCGTCCGCGGCGCCGGGCAGGTCATCGAGTATAGCATCCGCGTACTCCAGGTTGATCTTCGGTGCGTCCGGAGCGGGGATGCGCATGCGGGGTTTGGCGTCGATTCCGTACTCCGCCACTTCCATGGCGTGACCGATGCCGGGAATCTCCATCTTGGCCAGGTTCAGCAGCGGAATCTCCCGGCTGAGCCACATCCGTTTGATGACGGTGCTCTTCACAACGACCTCGACGGGGACCGCCGCGACGGTGCCCGCGAGCGTCATCAGCCGGGTCTCCTTGCCTGAACGCGCCATGGGCTTCACGCCCCCGGGCAGCTTGGAGGGCTTCTGGGGCGCGGCGGCCTGCGCATTCTTCGCGGCCTCCTGCTGCTGCTTCAAGACGTGCTGGAGGGCCTCGTCCGAGTACTCCTGGGGCTGGTTGAAGCCCGTGCCGATGTAGAGGCGGGAGATGGCGTCGTAGCGAATCACGTCGCCCTCCCGAGCCACCAGCATGCGCATCTGCGCGAGCGGCGACTTCATGGCCGGATGGGTTCCCGCCTCCATCTCCACCCACACCGCGTCGCGCCCCTCCTTGTCCTTCTGCTCGCCCACCACCGCCAACCGCCAGTAGTAGATCCGCAGACCGCCGCCGTTGAAGCGGTACGTCACCCAATCTCCCAGCCGGGCCGGGCGGGCGCCGCGGGACATGTGCTGCACCAGTTCCCGCGCGGGATTCGCCTCCACCTGGAGGGGGACTGCGAGCACCACCGCGGCCACCACGAGCAGGGCCCTCACTTCGCGCCCTCCTTCTTCTCCGCCTGGTCCTTCTCCCAAGCCTCGCGGCTCTGGCGCACGGCATCGTCGTTGGGCACCGCGTCCGGGCGGTCCGAGCCAATCCACATCTGGACCACGGCGATGACGCCCTCCTCGGCCGGCGACAGCGTCGTCACCACTTGCTCGCCCTTGCGTGCATGCTCCATGGTCAACTGCGTGCCGCCCCCCATCTTGAGCGCGGACTGCCGCACGGGCGCATAGCCGCGGCGCTCCAGCTCCGCGTTCACCTGCTGCTGCACCTTCGTCAGCTCTCCCGTCACCAGCGTGGTGCGGCTCTGCGAGCCACCCGGGTCATCCCGCGTGGCCAGGTCCTGGCTGTAGAGCGCGCCTTCCAGCGCCACCAGCCCGGGCGCCGGCTTCTTGGGCGGCCGCACCCACAAGTCCCGCAGCGCCGTGAACCCCAACGTCTTGCCCAGGTGCTTGCGCAGGACGACGCCGCGCTGGAGCCCCTCGCGCGTATAGAGCGCCGACACCACGCCCTCCTCCTTCATGTCCCCTTCCATCACGGTGGGGTAGCCCTCTTCCTGCCACTTCTGAGCGAAGTAGGCGGCCACCTTCTCCATGGAGTCCGGCGTCGTGAAGTACGCGAGGCGGTAGTACTCCCCGCCAATGACCAGGTCGTTGCCGATGCGCGTGTGGATGGTGCCCGGGTAGATGGGCAGCTCCTGCTCCGCGGCTGCTGGCACGAAGGCCAGCAGCACGCACAGGAGCGCCGTCCGGACGACCCCCACCCTACTCGCAGGGAATCTTGAGGTCTTGCTCGTCATTCTCCGTGGCCTCAGGGCGGGCATCCGGGTCGGTCGGGTCATCCGCCATGGCCCGCTTGCACCCCATGTAGAACTCACCGCGCGCGTTGAAGACCTTGATGTAGTTGCTGTCCCCGTACGTCATCTCGTCGCGGAACGGCGCGGTGTCGAAGCAATCGGGCCGGTCATGGTCGGTCAGCTTGAAGCTGGGCTTGTGCATGACGTGGAGACCGCTGCTGGCCCTCGCATCATACTGGGCCAGGCCGTTGCAATCGCCCTTCTGAGAGGCACCCACGCCGTAGTTCCGGGACACCACGAAGGTCCCCAGGAAGTTGGGAACCACCTTGGCGACCACATCCAGGATGCGGCCAATGCCCAGGCTGTCCAGGGTGGAGGCGAAGCCCAGGAAGACCATCCGGTCCACCTGCCGGTAGAGGCCGTGGGGCTGACTGAGAGGGCCACCGGTATGCTGACCGGCGCGGCGACTGCGGACGATGGCATCACCGCCGTCCGGCATGTGCCAGCCGTTGGCGTACATGGAGTACTTCGACTTGAGGGTCAGGTTGGTCAAGTCGCGGCCGCCCATCGTGTCCACCTGGAAGAAGCCACCGTTGCCACCACTCTTGTCCAGATAACGCCTGGGCAGGATGGTGTTCTGGAAGGTCATCTCCACCTCGGACTCAACCCAACCTTTGTTGTTGAACCCCCACTGGTTCAAAACCCATCCCATGCCGTTGTTCAACGGGCTGAGGATGGCACCCGCCAGGCCGCCTCCTTCGCCGGTGCTCGGCGGGCTGAGCATCCCGCTCTCCAGGAACGCGATCTCCTTGTTGGTGATGGTCGCCTTCACGTCCGTATAGCGGGCAATGAAGTTGCCCCCGGGGGCGTTGGGCTCCACCGAGTCCATGTCCTTGAAGCGCTCGATGAACTCCGTGTGGGCTTCGCGGCGGGCATCCTCGAAGGCGTCGTCGTGCTTCCCGTTGGCGAAGTCGGTGAGCGCATAGCTCGTCATCTCCCAGACGGCGTAGCGCGCCGCCTCCTGGAGCTTGAGCTTCGCCCTCACCAACTCCGTGAGGTACATGCTGAACATCAGAATCATCACGAGGAGCGGCACGGAGAGCGCGAACTCGACCGTGGCGGCACCTCGTGAGCGCGAACGCAGTTGGAGACGGGCACGCATGGCAGTCCTCAGTGCGTAATGATCTTCGGGGCAATGCCCTGAAGCGGGCCGGGCAGCGCGTCCATCATCTCACCAATCTTCGGCAGTGAGTGGCGGCCCTGGAACACGGACGCCAGACGCGGGCGCCAGTACGGATTGAAGAAGTTGGGCTGCTCCGCCCAGTTGCCGGGACGATGGTAATAGGCCTGACCGCGGGAGATGACGTTGAGGCCTTCCACCAGCCCAAGGAACTTCTTCCGGTTGTTCAGCAGCTCCAGACCATCCGTGTCCGGCGTGAAGGCGAACTTCACCTTGCCTTCGTCGTTGAGCAGCGCGGGCGCGTTGGTGCCAGTGCCGTCCTTGTTCTCCCGGTTCACGACCTGGTCCGGGTCCTTGTTCAGGGCGACCCAGGCGGTGGGCTGGTTGAAGTCCGCCTGGCGCTTGGCCGCATTCTCCATCGACGCGTTGGCCGTGGGGTTGCACACGGAGCCGAGCTGGCCGGGCTCGAAGTGCATGAAGGGCACAAGCCCGTTCCAGGGATGGTTGCCGTCCTGGACCGGCCTGACGTTGGCTGCGTAGACGGCGGTTCTGACGACGCACGCCCCAAAGGCCCTGGCCAAGCAGAATCTCGGATCCTCATAGAGGCCGACCACGCCCTCGGCACGCCGTGGACGCACGTGGCCAACCCAGCGCTCCGGGTTGTCGTAGTAGTTGACGCGCCAGTGGAGGCCGCCCTTGGTCCCGCCACTGTCGTGGTCGTTGAGCGCCCAGATGCTGGTCTTCGTCATGTGCTTGAAGGGCAGCTTGGCACTACTGCTGCCGGAGTCCCCCTTGCCCTTGCGATTGTCACCGAAGCAAAGCCAGTAGTCGTCGTTCTTGTTGCACGACAGCGGGTTGTCGGCCTTGGCAACGCCAATGTCGATCTCCGCGGGCCCGAACTTGAGCCAATACGGATCATCCGAGCCAATGTTGTCACCCTGCGCCGTCATGCCCCAGGGATGAAGGTTGTCGTTCCAGTCACGGATGTAGCTGCGGGCGTCATTGCCCGGCCCCTTCCCCTTCTTCAGCGCATTGGCGTTGGGGAACCCCGTTGAAAGCATGCGCGTCTGGCCGATCTTCCCGAAGCTGAACATCGGGGTCTCGATGCCATCGTTGAACAGGTCCTTCATGAAGCCGAGCATGTCCGGGATCGGGAGCAAGTCGCCCAGCTTGCGGCTGGTGACGAAGCCCTGAGGGCACGCTCCGCCCTCTGCGTCGCAGGCGTAGCGCGTGGCATTCGTGATGCCTCCCATGGAGCGCTTGGCACGGGCGATGGGGTCGTTCTTGTCTTTCTTCGTCACATCCAGTGCGCCAAAGGGGTTCTTCCACGTCCCCGGGTTCAGGGGCTTCCCACCCGAATGGGGGTTGTGTGCCTGGCTGAAGAGGCACTGGCTGTAGATGCCCGTCGCCAACTGACTGGCCAGCGAGGAGATGTTGCTGTCGTTGTCGTCGATGACGGTCTGCGTGGTCTGCGTCACGTGCGTCGACGCGGACATCATCACCGCCTGGGACGCGAAGTACATCACCCCGTTCATCACGCGGTGTGCCGGGATGAGCCACCTCCCAATCTTGTCGTCCGGGTTCAGTCTCCGGATGACCTGCTGAATGGGCCTGAGGAACGAGTTGCGATACGCATCCATTATCCGGCCAATGGCCTTGATGACGGCGCTCACATAGGGAATGACGTTTTCCAGGATGGGACAGGCGATCGTCCAGAAGATGCCGCTGGGCGTGCCCGCACACGGATTCAACGTCTTCATGAAGCCGAAGATGTCCGTGAGGAACGCCTCGGCGGAGTAGATGAGTGACAGCAGCGACTGCCACATCATCGCCGACACGTAGTGCGACACCTGCGTGCGGTTGGCGTACGCGTAGAAGTTGAACGCGCGCGCCTCCATGGCGGCCATGGAGTACGACGCGGAGTCCGCCGTGTTCTGCAGGCGGATGCGTTCATGCACCGTGTGGCCGATGTTGACCGTGGTCAACACGGCGATGGACATGATCAACACCATCAGGGCGGCCAGCACCAAGGCCTGGCCTTCCTGGCGGCGGAAACTCTGTCGGAGGGTCCGGGTGAACATGGGTCGGGAGTCCTCTTCCTCTTACAGACCCCAGTCGGGGTTCAGGTGCATGATCCACTTACGGTGGAAGTTGGACTGCATGCGCATGCTGTACGTGGCCGTCAGCGGCATGAAGTACCGCTTGCCAGCCAGGTCGGAAACGAGCGGGATGCTGCCGTTGGCCAGCATCCAGAGCACGGTCATCTCGAGCGGATAGACGGAGTCGTACCCCATCTCGTGCTCGATACCGCGGGCGCCGGCGAGCAACGGGTTGAGGTTGCCACGCCGGTTCATCATGTTCGCGCGCGGGTCCACGGTGCCGCGGTCAATGGCGCCTCGCAGCGCCATGCCCGCGTTCGAGGCGAACCAGGAGTAGAAGATGATGGAGTTCGCGAACGGCACGCGCAGTTGGTACCAGTAGCGCAGGCGGATGGTCAGTCGCGTGGACTTGCGGAACACCAGCTCCGCGTCGTCAGGCTCCGGCAGGTTGAAGAACTTTCGGATGTGGTTCTCCAACGAGGGAACCTCCGGGAAGGAGTCCGCGCCGTCGAAGTCCAGCTCCTGCCAGTTGTAGCCGCTGCGCAGCTTCCACATCGAATCGATGGGCGTGAAGTACGCGGGACTGATGGTGTCCACGCGGATGACGCCGAACAGGTTGGAGCCGTTCACCGTCCGGGGCACGCGGCCGCCACCGAAGTTCAGCATGCGCATGCCAGAGTCGTAGAGCTGGTGGAGGACGAACGTCTTCCCCAACTCGACGATGTCGTCGGTACGCCCCATGGTGGGAAGCAACGCCACGATGGCCGCGTCATGCATGCGCTCGTTGTTGCCGTTCCACACGATGCCGGCACGCGCG
Source organism: Myxococcus sp. AB036A (assembly GCF_006547355.1). Taxonomy (NCBI): domain Bacteria; kingdom Pseudomonadati; phylum Myxococcota; class Myxococcia; order Myxococcales; family Myxococcaceae; genus Myxococcus; species Myxococcus sp. AB036A. The sequence continues at coordinate 15,626 of NZ_VHLC01000136.1, forward strand.
GCCTGATAGGCGGCGTACTCCGTCATCAGCTTCGCGTGCTGCATCATCGTGAGCTGGATGATCCCCAGCGTCATGAAGACGGCGAGCGGCATGATCATCGCCGCTTCCACCGCGGCCTGACCCGACTGCCGGCGAGACGCCCCCTGCGCCCGCGGTTCCTGTGCTTCCTGTCCCATGAAACCATTATCCGGGGACTGGTGTCAGAAGCGCATCGGTCAAATGGACAGACCTGCGCCTACGTTTCCCTCCCATTTGATGAGAAAACTTGTCCCGCTATTTCGCGGGTTTAGAGGGCAGCTCGTTCGCCGATGACTCGCGAGCCACCCGCCGGCGCGCCGTTCTGGCAGCCTCCGAGGCCGGCGCCTCTTGGATCACGAGGTTGCAAGCCTCGAGTCCTTCGGCACGCCTACCCAGCGCGAACTCAAACTCGCACAGCTGGTTCAAAAGCGTCCAGCGCTCCTGCCCAGTCGCCCCCGATGCCAGGGCCGAGCGGATCAGCCCAGCCGCCCGGGCCCCCTCCCCCGCGTCGAATGCCGCCTGCGCCTGGCGCGACAGCTCCGCGACGGTGGCGCGGTCCACGGGGGGCGGTGGCGGCGCGGCGGTGGGCGCGGCTTTCTTCGAGGCCGGTGCCGAAACTGGGCGCTGAGGCTCGGCCTTGGCCGGGGCGGCGACGCCTCCCAGGGTGCCCTTGGATTCCGACGCGTCCAGCTCCTCGTCGTAGGCAGCGCCCCGTGCCGCTGGCGACTTGGCTCCCAGGCGCAGCGAGTCGCGCGGGGGGACGGACCGAGGTGCCTGCGAGTCCGCGACGCGCCGCTCCAACCGACCAGCGAAGGCGTCGTCCGAGTCCGCCGACGACGTCTGCAGGTCCATGGATTCGCTCGCGACTTTGGACTCCTCGTCCAGCGACGTCGGCGCCTCATCCTGCGCCATGGGCGCGGGCTCCAGCGCGGCCCGCATATCGGCCTTGGGTGCGCGAGCAGCGGCGGGCGGCCCACGCTTCGCCTTGCTCTCGCTTTCGCGCCGAATCCGCGTGTCGAGCCCGCCGCCACTCCCAGCGTTGGCCCAGTCCTCCGCGAGCAGCCGCTGCTCCCGTGAGCGCTCGGCCTCCTTCGACTTCGCCGGCGCGGCCATTTCCCGGGCGGTGTAACCCGCCGCTTCCGCCTCGGCGGGCATTGTGGGCGCCGCCGCGGGGGCCGGAGCGGCCGCGGCCGGCGCGAAACCATCGGCGGACGGAGGGGCCACCAGCTCCTCCTTCGCGACCGCAACCTTCGCCGCGCTCAAGTCAGGCCGCGTGAGGTCGGGCGACCGAGCCTCGAGCGTCAGAAGGCCAAAGGTGCTCACGGAGGCCAGCCCCACCACGGGCAACAACCACCGGCGCCAGCGGGACGGCTTCGGCGCGGGACCCGCGGCGGCGCGGCGCGCGGCCTGCTGGGCATAGGCCATCAGCGACTCCAGCCCCGCGTCCGGAGCGGGCTCCACGGACAGCTGGGACATGGTGGCGCGCACCCCGCGAATGTCGTCCAGGGCCTGGGTGCAGCGGGCGCAGCTCTCCAGGTGGGCTTCCACGAGGCGGGCCTCGGACACTGGCAGTTCGCCATAGGCGAAGTCGAGCAGCCGGTCCTCCTGCGCATGCGGATTCTGCGGCTTCATCCCACCACCGTCCTTCCGTCCTCGGCGAGGTCGCCGTCGACGCCCATCTCCGCCAGCCGGCGGCGAAGCCCGTCGAGCGCATAGCGCATGCGGCTCTTCACCGTGTTCTCGGACACTCCCGTCACCTCCGCGATGTCCTTGAAGGGGATGCCGCTGTACTCGCGCAGGGTGAAGACCTCACGCTGCTCGTCCGGGAGCGTCGCCAGGGCTCGCTCCAACAGGGGACGCAACCGGGCGTTGTAGGCACCGCGCTCCGGGCTGGCCCCCGCGTCCGGCAGGCCTTCTCCCAAGGGGCGCGACTCCTCCCGCTCCGCTCCCGGGGCGGGTGCCTCCAGGGAAGACGCCTGGCGGTAGCTCTCTTTGCGCGCGCTGTCCACGCAGAGGTTCCTCGCAATCGTGTAGAGCCAGGTCGTGAACTTCGCCTTGGGCGTGTAGTCGCCGGCGCTCCGAACCACCTTCAGCCACGTCTCCTGCAGCACGTCCTCCGCCCGTGCCCGGTGCCCCGTGAAACGGAGGATGAAGTTGAACACCGGCGTCCGGTGCTTGCGCACCAGCGCCTCGAACGCGCGCGCGTCCCCCGCCTGGAAGGCGAGCATCAGCCGCTCGTCTGAGGTTTCCGGTCCCAACACTCCCCCAACTCTCCTTGGAGCCACCCTCACCCGGCCCACTCCGCCACCCGTGCACAGTGAACGTGCGACGGGCCGCCAGGGTCTATCCCCGGCGAGGTCTCTGGTAAGTGGCGAGAATGACAGGGACGGCCACCGCTGTCACGAGCGCGCCTTGCGCCAGGAGCACCGCCGGCAGTGGCTGCTGCAGGTGCACGTACAGGGAGCGGCCGAGCGCCGCCCCCAGCAGCACGCCCGTCAGGGTGCGCACCGCGTTGCTCCCCGACGCCGGCCGGAAGCGGCCCACCGCCCAGTCCGCCAGCGCGGGAACGGTGAGCGCCAGGACGGCGGGCACGTCCAGCGCCCACCGCAGCGGGGCGCGCACGGCGAACAGGCCCACCATCACGGCCAGCAGCACCGGATAGGTCCCCAGGCAGCGCGCGCACACGCGCACGCCGCCGAACAGGTAGGTGCGGTTGTACTCATCCGGATGATGATGGCTGAGCCAGAACACCGGGACTTCCTCCAGAAGGGGCTGCGGCCGGGGCCTCGCGCGCATCGGCCTCCGCCAGGAAACACGCGGCGAAGTGGCCACCGCCCAGCGCATAGGACGGGGGCGATTCGCGCCGGCACCGCTCCATGGCATGCGGACAGCGCGGATGGAAGGTGCAACCGGGGGGCGGCGCCAGAGGTGATGGCGGCTCGCCCGGCACCAGCAGGCGCGTCCGGGCGTGGCCCGGGTCCGGGACGGGCACCGCGGACAGCAGCGCCTGGGAGTACGGGTGGCGCGGCTGACGGTACAGCGACGCGGCCGGGGCCAGCTCCACGATGCGGCCCAGGTACATGACGGCCACCCGGGTGGACACGTACTCGACGATGTTCAGGTCGTGGGCGATGAAGACGTAGGTGAGGCCCCGCGCCTGTTGCAGGTCCACCAGGAGGTTGACGATTTGCGCCTGCACGGACACGTCCAGCGCGCTGATGGGCTCGTCGGCCACCACCAGGTCGGGCCGCAGCGCCAGCGCTCGCGCGATGCCGATTCGCTGCCGCTGCCCGCCGGAGAATTCGTGGGGGTAACGCGCCAGGGCCTCGCGCGGCAGCCCCATGGCGTCCACCAACTCCGCCACCTCGCGCTCCCGCGCCCCCGGCTCTCGGGCCAGCCCGTGGATGGCGAAGGGCTCCTCCAGAATCTCCCGGACCGTCATCCGGGGATTGAGCGAGGCATACGGGTCCTGGAAGACGAACTGCATCCGCTGGCGCAGCGGCCGCAGCTGGCGCTGGGACAGTCCGGTGAGTTCCTGCCCGTCGAAAAGAACGGAGCCCGCCGTGGGCTCCAGCAGCCGCAGCACCGCGCGCCCCAGGGTGCTCTTCCCGCAGCCACTCTCCCCCACCACCCCCAGCGTC
>NZ_VHLC01000137.1:0-19257 GCF_006547355.1 Myxococcus sp. AB036A
GCCCGGCCCAGGTGCCCTTCCCCGCGCCAGGAAGCACCTTGAGCGCGGGAGGCAGAGAGCGGATGAACAGACGACTCGCTTCGTTTTTCCGAAGAGACCCGGCCGAAGTCCAGGGCGCGTATTTCCTGCTGAAGGGCCTGTTGCCCTGGCTCCAGCCGAAGCGGGTCACCCGGCTCACCGGGCCCATCCGCGAAGGCTGGCTGATGAAGACGGTGGGCGGGCTCGCCGGCACGGTGGGCGCGACGCTCCTGTCCGCGCACCGCCATGGCCGCGTCACGCCGGAGCTCAGGAAGCTGGGCATCTGGAGCGCGCTCACGCTCCTGATGGTCGACGTCTCCACGTACGCCACGAACCGGAAGCGGCGCTCCCCCGTCTTCCTGGCCGACGCGGCCATTCAGGCCGCGCTGCTCGCGGCGCAGTGGCGCGCGCGCAGCCGCACGCCGGTGGTCATCGACGCACGCGCCTCCAGCCTTCGCGACCCGTCGCGGTACGGCGCGGGCGAGCACGGACGGTGGAACATCCTCCCCGGCGAGTCACGCGATGCGGCGGGCAATCGCGACATCGTCGACGAAGGCTCCATGTCCTCGTTTCCCGCCAGCGACCCGCCTTCCTACATGGGTTGACCGCTTCGCCGCTGGGTCTCCCGGAGCGGCCGGTGTAAACCGGGGAGCGTGAACGAAAGCTGGGAGCGGCGATTCCGCCGAGAGGTCAAAGAGATGGACGCCGCCCTGCGTGGCGTCCTGTCCCGGACACAGTCTGACGAAGAACTCCGTGCCGCCCTCGAGGAACTGGCGCGCCGCCCCGCCTTCCGGTCCTTCACCTGGCTGTGGGGGCCCGCCCTCCACGCCAGGGACCGCGTCCGCTTCCGCCCCCTCATGCTGTCCTGCTTCTCGCCCGGCAGCGTCACCGCCGACGGGAAGTGGGGGAACCCCTGGCTCGGGGAGAATGCCTCCGCGCTGGAGGTCTGGCTTTTCGACGCGGACCGCACCGACGACGTGGAGATGTTCCGCCGCCTCCTGGACTGGAAGCTCGCGGGCCTGCGCGCCCCCCGGCAGGCGGAGTTCTGGCGGACCGAGGTGGTGCGGCGTGTCCAGAACGCGCCCACGCGCGCGGCGCGGCACACCGAGCTTGCCAAGATGGACATCGGCTGGGGCCGGCTGGACGAGCCCACCGCCCTGGCCCTGGACGCGCTGGACGCGGAGGCCGCCCGCCCCTTCATCCTGGAGCATCTGCCGTGGAGAGGGCCTCGCGAGCGCCAGCCCATGTGGAACACGCTGCGCGAGCGGGCCCAGGCGCGAGGTGACGCGGCCCTGGCCTCCGCGCTCTACCGGCGATGCGTGGATGAGCCCACCTGGTGCCGTGATGCCCTGGCGCTCGCACGCACCGTCCAGTCCCCGGCCGAGCTGGTCGCCGCGCTGAAGGCGCACCACCCGGAGGCGCCCATGCCCGGCGCGGCGCGGCTCTTCGTGGAGCTGGCGGAGGCGCGCGGACGTGACGTGGTGCCCTACCTCCTCAGCCACCTGCAGGCGGTGGCTCCTCGTTGGGGCGCGCTGGGGCGAAAGGACGCGAAGGGCTTCCCGGAGCTGCTGGCGCTCGCGCGCGCGCGGGACTGGGACGATGTATGGGGCGCGCTCCTGCGCACCTCGGCCATGGCGGAGACGTATGACGCGGAGGTGCTGCGGCTGGTGCAGGACGACGCATCGCTCCCGGCCCAGACCCGGCGCCGGCTGCTCCAACTGGCGGGCGCGGGCGGCGAATGGAATCTCCCCGGCCTGGGCCTGGCCCGGGTGCAGCCCCTGACGGACGCCACCGCCACCGCCCTGTACGCGCGCTTTCCGGAGCTGGTACGCGGCCCCTTCCGCATGCACGTCGCTTCGAGCTGGCGCGCAGCGTACCCCAAGCTGGTGATGCGCGCGCTGGAAGCGAACGACGAGGACCTGCTGGACTACCTCGCCAGCCACGCCGCCATGCACGTCCCGGCGACGGGGAGCGCGAAGGAGTGGGAGAAGGTGCTCGACACGATGGCCGCGCACTACGAGGCCCTGCCGAAGGAGGGCGGCGTCTTCGCCCGCCGCGCCGCCAACGCGCTGGGCGCCCTGCCCGCCCATTCCATCTGGACCTTCGACGCGCTGATGGAGAAGAACCGGCTGGCGCGGCTGTTCTTCCTCCGCTCGGATGACTTCTACCTGGCCGAGCCCCGCGCCGTGCGCGACCTGCTGGAGGCGCCGCAGATTCACGTCCAGGCGCTCGCCTTCCGGCTGCTCGGCCGCGACTCCGCGAAGGCCCGCGAGGTGGCCGCGCAGAACCTGGACCTGCTCCAGGCGACCCTGCTGAGACCGCTGCACCGGCGCACGCGTCACGCCGCCTTCGACGCGCTGGCCAACGCCGCCGCCCACGGCGTGGAAGCCGCCCGCGTGCTGGTGCCGCGCGTGCGTGACGCCTTCGCGCTGCCGGACTCGCGCTACCCCAAGGAGTCGCTGATGGCGCTGCTGGCCCGCATGCTGGCGCGCTGGCCCGAGCTGCGAGACGCCACGGAAGTCCCCCACGTCTTCGGCCTGCCCGCGAAAGGAGACGGCGCGTGACGGCCTCCAGCTTCCTCTACGCCACGCCCTCCGTGTTCGAGTCCACCCGGGAGCGCGCGCAGCTCAGCCTGACCGCGGACGCGCACCGCCCCGTGCGTTTCCACGCGCGCGTGGCCCGGGACGTCCTGTCCCTCCGGATGGCGCTCCAGGCGCTCGGCGAGCTCATCTGGCAATCGGACGCGTGGGACGAGACGTGGGGCGGCGGGCTGCTGGACCCGCTCATCACCGTGCACCCCGACCGCGTCTTCTTCGAGGCCTTCAGCCAGGACCTGAGCGCCTACGGGCTCGTCATCGTGGACCGCGGCCTCTTCGAGCCCGAGGGCGAGGTGCGCTGCGGCACCACCAACGTGGACTTCACCGCCTGGCTGTGGGCGGCGCTGGCCGAGATGCGCTCCACCCGTGAGACACACCTGCGCATCGGTCCGGAGGGACTCGACGTGCGCACCACCGGCGCGGGCGGTCGCTTCGAGCAGAAGGTGGACGTCCCGGAGCCCTGGGTGCGGGGCCTGCTCCAACTCCAGGGCGGCATGGCGATGCCCGGCACCCGCCTGACCGCGCGGCCGGTGGACCTGCTCGCCGCGGTGCGCTTCCTCAGCCACACCAAGGCCAAGGTGTCACCGCGCGCGCTGCGCTACGAACTCCACCCGGGCGAGGACGCGCGGCTGATGCTGGAGCCTTGGGAGCACCCCGTGCCCTTGAAGGGCGCGGCCCACGGCTACACGGCGCCTCGCATCATCCGGACCTGGGGCCGCAGGCGGCTGCGGCTGCCCTACGCGGAGCGGGTGGACATCTACCTGAAGGGCCGCGCGCTGCCGCACTTCTACGTCGCGCACCTGCCCGGCGGCGTGCGCTTCCTGCTGGGCCTGTCCGGGTGGACGGCGAATCACTGGACGAACACCGCGGGCATGGACCTGCTGCTGGAGCCGGCGCGTGACAGCGCGCTGGCGGAGCGTGTGCTCGGCGTGCTGCGCGAGCGCTTTCATGCCTCGACCGAGGACGTGGCCACCGCCCTGGGCGTGGACACGGCGCGGGCCGCGGGCGCCCTGGCGGCGCAATGCGCGGCCGGGCGCGCCATCTTCGACGTGGAGGCGCGGCGCTGGCGCCACCGCGAGCTGTTCGCCACGCCGGTGGACCTGGGCCGTCTGTACCCGCCTGACGCCCGCCGAGAGGAAGCGGAGCGCCTGGAGGCCGCGGGCGAGGTGGAGGTGACCTCCGCGGCGCCGCGAGAGAAGCGCAAGGTACGCACGCTGCCCACGCCGGAGGGGCCCGTCACGCGCGAGGTGGTTCACCGGGACTGGGTGGTCCATGGCCGCGCGGGCCCGCAGTCGGGCGTCGAGCTGGTGATGAACGACGAGGACCGTGTCCTCTTCGGCCGGTGCGGCTGCGAGTACTTCAGCGAGCACCTGCTGAACCAGGGCCCCTGCGCACACCTGCTCGCGCTCAGCCGCCTGGCGCGAGCGCAGCGCCGCGAACTCCGAAGCTCCGAGCCCGCCTCCGCGGACGCGCTCGCGGCCCGTGCAGCGGAGGCGGGCGCGCGGCGGCGGCCCACGGAGACGCTTGACCCGGGAGACGACGAATGACGATAACGGCAGGTGCTCTCGGGAGAGGCCAGGGCTCGCAGATGAGCCATGAGTACCGCGGTGTTTCGCCGCGGGGGTGTTCTGTCCCCATCTCTTCGCCAGGGTCCCAGCGTACGCAACGCAGGGAGCCCCGGGTCCAACGCCTCGCAGGTCGTCCCCTGGCCTCTTCCGGAGCACCATGAGCTGGTTCGACACCACCCTCTCCTGGCTCAAGGGGTTGTTCAGCCGTCCCGTGACGCGAAGCACCACCGGGCTGGACGTGCCGCTGGATGCCCACGGACGTCCCCAGGACGTCGTGACGGAGACGGTCTCCACCTCCGGCCCCCTGAAGCCAGGGCACCTGCGACAGGTCCGCCGGGATGCGCGGCTGCTCCCCAAGGGCGTCCGCCGCTACACCCCGGGCCGGAAGAAGTGGATGGAGGCCGCCGAGGCCCGGCGGCTGTTCTCCGCCACGCTGCGCACGCGGAACCGGAACCTCAGGGACTTGCTGCCCGACGAGGCCCAGCTGGCGCGCTACGGCCTGCCGGTCTGGCGCACGGAGGAGGACGTGGCAGCGGCCCTGGGCGTCTCGGTGGGCGTGCTCCGCCACTACAGCATCCACCGCCCGCGCGAGCGGGTGCGACACTATGTGACCTTCGCCGTGCCCAAGCGCTCCGGGGGCGTCCGGCTGCTGCATGCGCCCAAGCGGCGCCTGAAGGCCCTGCAACGCCGGATGCTGGCGCTCCTGGTGTCGAAGCTCCCCGTGAGTCCACAAGCCCATGGCTTCGTGCCCGGCCGCTCCATCAAGACGGGCGCCGCGCCGCACGTGGGCCGGCGGGTGGTCCTGAAGCTGGACCTGAAGGACTTCTTCCCCTCCGTCACCTTCGCGCGCGTGCGAGGGCTGCTCATCGCCCTGGGCTACGGCTATCCCGTGGCGGCCACGCTCGCGGTGCTGATGACGGAGTCCGAGCGCCAGCCCGTGGAGCTGGAGGGCACCCTCTTCCACGTTCCCGTGGGCCCACGCGTCTGCGTGCAGGGCGCCCCCACCAGCCCCGCCCTGTGCAACGCGGTGCTGCTGCGACTGGACCGGCGGCTGGCGGGACTGGCGCGTCGGTACGGCTACACGTACACGCGCTACGCGGATGACCTCACCTTCTCCGGCGACGACGTCACGGCGCTGGAGCGCGTCCGCGCGCTGGCCGCGCGGTACGTGCAGGAGGAAGGCTTCGAGGTCAACCGCGAGAAGACCCGCGTGCAACGCCGAGGCGGTGCCCAGCGCGTCACTGGCGTCACCGTGAATACGACGCTGGGCTTGTCACGCGAGGAGCGGCGGCGGCTCCGGGCGATGCTGCACCAGGAGGGGCAGTCGGTGGACGGCGAGGCGCACCGCGCGCACCTCGACGGCCTCCTGGCCTACGTGAAGATGCTCAACCCGGAGCAGGCGGAGCGGCTCGCTCGCCGGCGCAAGCCGCGCGGAACGTGAGCGAGGGCTTCAGCTCCGGATGGGCCAGGGCCTGTCGCGCGTCCCGGCCTCCCAGTTGTCATGGCGGCCGTCCCAGTACACGACCTTGAGCTCACCGGGGTCGACGTCGTCCAGGCACTGGATGTTGACGGACCTGAACTCTCCACCGAGCTCCTCCACGAACCCGGCGGAGAAGCAATGGATGCCGCAGTGCTTGCAGAACGAGCGGAAGTTCGGGCTCGAGCCCTTCCGGAACTCCCCCAGGTGCTCCGCGCCCGCGGTGACGCGGAAGGCGCTCGGCTTCGGGTAGGCATGCGTGCCGCCGACCTTGGTGCAGATGCTGCAATTGCAGCGGCTCACGGGCTCCGACAGATCCATCTCGGCCTCGAAACGCACCGCTCCGCAAAGACATCCTCCGGTGTACTGCTTCAGCTTGCTGTCCTTCGACATGACGGCATCTCCTCGAGCGAGTGAAACGACGCCCTCGACTTAGACAGCCCGCATGACAGGGGTATGTCAGGTATCTACCGGCCCACCCCGGCGGCAGGGACTCCCTGGCTCGAAGCCTGGAGACAGTAGAATCCCCGGCCTTCGACACATTGCGTCACGCCACTGCGGACGCAGAGTCACTGTGAATTGCGACGCAAGGTGGAATCCAGGCTGCCCGTTCGCCCCTGAGGGATGACACTTCGCACCTCGGCGTGGTAACCGGACTCTCCCTCGTTGGTGGTCAAACGGTGTGCGCTCACGCCCGGCCACCAGCCAGGGTGGCCGCTGTGGACCTCGTGGCCGCCCTGACTACCGCAGGAGAAACGAGACATGAGCGTTATGTCAAACGCAGCACTGGCTCTGTCCACAGGTCGCCGGTATCGCGCCTACACCACCCGACATCTGGACGAGCTGACGACTCGGGCCGGGCTCTCAGCGGATGAACGGCTCGCGGTGCAAGCGGTGGCGCACGTGCTGCCCTTCCGGACCAACAGCTACGTCGTGGACGAGCTGATCGACTGGGCCGCCGCGCCCGCCGACCCCATCTACCGGCTCGTCTTCCCGCAGGCGGACATGCTGCCCACGGACGACGTGGCTCGCATGGCGGACCTGCTGAGCTCCGGTGCATCCCCCCTGGAGCTGAACGCGGCCGCCAACGAGATTCGCGCGCGGCTCAATCCGCACCCCGCCGGGCAGATGCAGCTCAACGTTCCCAAGCTGGCCAACGAAGAGCCTGTCCCGGGCCTCCAGCACAAGTACAGGGAGACGGTGCTCATCTTTCCCAAGCAGGGTCAGACGTGCCACGCGTACTGCACGTACTGCTTCCGCTGGGCGCAGTTCGTCGGGGACGCGGACCTGAAGTTCGCCTCGCGGGAAATCGACCCGCTGGTGAACTACATCCGCGCGCACCCCGAGGTCACCAACGTGCTGTTCACCGGTGGCGACCCGATGATCATGACCGAGGCCGTGCTGGCCAAGTACATCGAGCCGCTGCTGGACATCGAGCACCTGGAGGCCATCCGTATCGGCACCAAGGCGCTGGCCTACTGGCCGCAGCGCTTCGTCACGGATTCAGACGCGGACGACATCCTGCGCCTGTTCGAGAAGGTGGTCGCTTCCGGCAAGAGCCTGGCCTTCATGGCGCATTTCTCTCATCCCAACGAGATGGTCCCCGAGATTGTCCAGGAGGCGGTGCGCCGCATCCGGGGCACCGGCGCGGTCATCCGCACCCAGGCGCCGCTCATCCGCACCATCAACGACACCCCGGACACCTGGGAGAGCATGTGGCGCACGCACCTGCGCCACGGCATGGTGCCGTATTACATGTTCGTCGAGCGAGATACGGGGCCGCAGGACTACTTCGCGGTACCGCTCGCCGAGGCCTACGACATCTTCCGCAACGCCTACCAGAGCGTGTCCGGACTGGCGCGCACGGTGCGCGGCCCGTCGATGTCCGCCACGCCCGGCAAGGTGTGCGTGGACGGTGTGGCGGAGATTGCCGGCGAGAAGGTCTTCGTCCTCCACTTCATCCAGGCGCGCGACCCGGAGCTCGTCGGCCGGCCCTTCTTCGCGAAGTACGACGAGAAGGCCTCCTGGCTGTTCGACCTCAAACCCGCGATGGGCGCCACCCACTTCCCGTGGGAGGAGCCGTCCGCGTAGTCGCAGCCGCCACGCGGCGGGAGGCCCCAGTGGCCGGCCTCCCGCCCCGGGCACATGCCCTTGGAAGCGGACGCGGAGGGTCCACGTCAGCGGCAGACGCTTGGAATCCGGAGGCATCCACCAGCGTCCGCGGGTACGGCAGCGGGTTGGAAACCTGCGGCCGGGCGGTGCGCAAACCCAGCAGAGTCGCGCCCTCACCTCGCATCCGCTCTGGAACTCCCAGATTCGACTCCCGTCAGGGCCCTCGACGTCCCGCCATGTTCCAGCGCGTTCCGTAGGGTCATGCGACGTACGTGCAACATGGCGGGGGTCAGGCGGAGACGGTCTTCAACCCACGTAGAGAGGGGGCAACATCCATGCGGGTTTCGTCGTCCAGCTCGCGCACGAGCACATTCCCAACCCTGAGCTGTCCGATTTGACGGGGGCAACTCCACTCCCCCCCTCTGCGGACCCGCGCCCCGTATCACTGCTGGGTAGCCAGGATGGGACAGTCTGGGCCGCAGGGCTCCCTCTCCCAGACGAGGATGAGGCCACCGTCGTCGCAGCCTTTGCACCCCTCTCCGTCACATTCCGGGCAGTCCCGCGCGTCTAGGTTGTGCTTCTCTTGCAGGTGCTCAATGCCCATGAGCGCCCCTGACTTCGCCGGGGCTGCGGCATCAAGAGAGAATATCGCGGTGACACGTTCCTGCTCGTCACTCACGTCGCTGTCGTTCCCCTGGACGCGTGACGAGAGGAACTTGTGGAGAACCATCCTGACGCCGTCAAGGGCGAACAGCACCCCAAATAGAACGAGCAGGAAAATCCCCTGGTTCTGCACCAGGTAATCCAGGTCGATTCCGAGGAACTTGCTCGTCCATGCGGTTTGCACGATGAACACGGCGAGAAACACCACGATCATGGGGCCCCGTTGCGAGAGAGCAATGGTTGCCCACCGGGAGATTCTTTCCGAAGTCGTTTTCATGTCGCGTGGTCCTAGAGCGTGCATTCTCTCGTCGCCGAGAGCCTGCGCAGGCGCGCCAGGGGGCTTAGCACACGGCCCAGGGACTGGCTCACATCCTGAGCACGCGGCGCGCCGCATCGCTGCTCGCTGTGGCGCGAGCGTGAGACTCATGGCGGTGTCCCATCGTTCCGAGAGCACCAGGGCACGCAGGTCCAGGATGTGTTGGCTGGACTCCTCCGTCCAGCGTGCCCCCGGACGCATCAGGCGCAGGGCGACCAGCAACTTGCAGGTGGCCTCCACGTCGCCGCTGCCGATGGGCAGCCCCTGCGCTCGTGCCTCGGCGTAGTGCATCCGCTCGCCGTGGCTCTCCATGTATGTGATTGCCTCGTGCACCGGCCGCCGGACGCCGAGGACGACGTCCCGCTTGCCGCTGGCGTGCAGCGCACTGTGGGCTCAATATCCAACGGCAGCCGGGCGACGACTGCGACGTCCTCGGGCGTTGCCGTCACAATCTGCTCGACGTGAATGGGAACCTGGGCCCGGTTCGCGGCCTCGATGAGCGCCCTCCGCTCGGCGTCAGTCGAAGCGGTCATGCAAAGCTTGTGACTTCCAGCATCACACGCCCGTGGCGCCTCCCTGGCCAGGCGAGCACCCATCCGACACCTTCCTCCTGGAGCGCACGGTGCATACCGTGGCGTCATGCTCGGCGACCGTTCCTGGGAGGCGTGGATTTCGGAGTACTCGAAAAGCCACACCCATGCAATCAACCGCCTGTGTCATACGGTGGGCATTCCGATGATTGCGGCCTCGGTCCCCCTGGCCGCCGCATCCCCGTTCGTCCCTCGCCTCTGGAAGGTGCCCGCCGCCCTCTTCGTCGTCGGGTGGAGCTTCCAGTTCGTGGGCCATGCCTTCGAGCGCAAGCCCCCTGAGTTCCTCAAGGACTGGCGCTTCCTCTTCGTGGGCCTGCGGTGGTGGGCCGCGAAGGTGGCGGGCAAGGCTTGACGCCCACCTGAATCGCTCAGGCCCTGGGAGGCGCCGCTGGCGTGCGCACGTGTTCGGGCCGTACGCCCATGCCCACCAGGCGCGCCGGAATGCGCCGCAGGAAGGGGACGTGCTGAATCAGCCACAGCGGCAAGGGAAGCGCGGTGGACGCCGCTGGGCCTCGCAGCGCGGGCCCGAGCACGCGATTCTGGATGAGGACCTGGGCCCGCTGGGTGACACGCGTGGGCCACTCCCGGCGCTCCTGGACGCGCCGCAGGTCCATGGGCGTCACGTGCCGGGCGAGCAGTGGCCCCGCGAGGATGTTGGCGGCGGCCACCGCGTCCTGCACCGCCAGGTTGATGCCGACCCCGCCCACCGGTGACATGGCATGCGCCGCGTCGCCGATGCAGAGCAGGCCCGCCTGGTACCAGGTGCGCAGCCGATCCACCCGCACGGTGAGCAGCTTCACGTCATCCCACGTCGCCAGTTCGTGGGTCCGGTCCGCCAGAAAGGGCGCCATCCGGGCGAAGTCGTCTCGGAAGGCCGCCAGCCCGGCTTCGCGCAAGGCGTCGAAGCTGCCCTTCGCGATGACACGCCCGCACTGCCACGAGTCGCCCCGGTTGATGAGGACGAAAATCTGTCCCTGCTCGAAGCGGCCCATGGGGTCCGCGGGGTCTTCGGGCTTGCGCGAGACACGGAACCAGAGGACGTCCATGGGCGCGCCCAGGACCTCCACCTCCAGGCCGGCACGCTGACGCACGACGGAGGTCCGGCCATCCGCCGCCACCACCAGCGACGCACGAACCTCCAATGAGCCCTCCGGCGTCCGGGCCTGGACGCCGACGACACACCCCTTCTCACGCAACACATCCGTCACTTCCGCACACCGGCGCAGGTGGAAGCCCGGGTACTCAGCGGCCTTCCGCGCGAGGAAGTCGAGCAGGTCCCACTGCGGCATGAACGCGATGTAACGCGCGCGCGTGGGCAGGTGAGAGAAGTCTCCGACGACCACGTCATGGGCACCGCGCTGGAAGCGCAACATCGGCGCTTTCTGATGCGGCAGGGCCAGGAGCTCATCCAGCCACCCCAGCTCGTGCATCAGCTCCAGGGTGGAGGGGTGGATGGTGTCGCCGCGGAAGTCACGCAGGAAGTCCGCGTGCTTCTCCAGCACCGTCACCTCCACCCCCGCCCGTGCCAGCAACAAGCCCAGCATCATCCCCGCCGGGCCTCCTCCCACGACACAGCACTGCGTGGTGCGCACCTCGTCGGCCATGTCAGTCCCCCGCCTGTCAGCCTCAGGCAGCAAGATTCTACGAACGCCCCACCCGGAACGACCAGACCCTCCAGGACCGAACGTCTCCCCCTGACAACAGCGCGCTTCAAGGGGGCGCTTCTCTGCGCACAAGAAACAATGTCATTTCAGCCAGAGAGTACCTGAAACAATGGCTGACAAATGTCTATGAATTCGAATGGAATTCACGGACGCCGCCCGCTGGCTCGAAACCCGGTGCGTGTCCGCGTGAGTGGGGCGGCCCTGGCCGGAGGTGAGACATGGGGTGCCCGGCTCGTGTTCGACTGCTCCCAAGACGGCCTGCGTCAATTCTCACTCCATGAGACTTCAACTCAACGAGCATGGCATCCTGCAACGCCGCGCTCCCGAATCCCAAGAATCCCAGAGACACTGGCGGGAATTCGAGAGCCGCCGCTCGAGCGAGCGCCTGGCGAAACCACCCCGCACCGGGAATGACAGAGCCATGAGTTAGGGTCTCGCCCTGCTGGGAGATTCTTCCCGGCATCCAACTTTGTAGAGGTTTCCTGATGCGTTTTCCTACCTGGGCGCGCACGTTGCGCACGACTTCAATTTGCCTCGTGGGTGCCTGCTCGCTGTTGACGGCTTGCGACTCCAGCGAAGATCCAGGGCCCGGCAACGAGCCCCCGCCCGACACCACCCCTCGTACGCTGACGCTGCTGCAGACGAGCGACCTGCACACGAACATCTTCCCGTGGGACTACTTCTCCGGGAAGCCCGACGCGAAGCGCGGCGTCGCCAAGGTGGCCACGCTCGTCAAGCAGGAGCGGGAGAAGAACCCGAACTGCACGCTGCTCGTCGACACGGGCGACACCATCCAGGGCTCGCCGTTGGGCACCTACTATGCCCTGGTGGACAACACGCCCCAGCATCCCATGGCCGCCGCCATGAACGAGATGGGCTATGCCGCCATGGCCCTGGGCAACCACGAGTTCAACTTCGGCCTGGACGTCCTCAACAAGTTCAAGAACGAGGTCAACTTCCCGCTGCTCGGTGCCAACGTGCGCAACAGCGCGGACGGCTCCGAGGCCTTCACGCCCTACGTCATCAAGACGGTGTGCGACGTGAAGGTCGGCATCCTCGGCCTGGTGACGCCTGGCGTGACGACGTGGGAGCGCGCGGAGAACATCGCCGGCCTGCGCTTCGATGACCCGCTGCAGACGGCGAAGGACTACGTGCCGCGGATGAAGGAAGCCGGCGCGGACGTGGTGGTGGTGGCCATCCACAGCGGTCCCGACCGGCAGCCGACCGGCAGCGCGAGCAACCCCGATTCGTGGCTGGCCGACTACGCGGATGATTCGAAGTGGGCGGACCGGGGCAACCTCCCTGGAGAGAACCAGGCCGTCCAGATTGCCCAGCAGGTCCCCGGCGTGGATGTCCTCCTCACGGGCCACACGCACCAGCCCATTCCGAAGATGCTGCTGCGGAACGTGGACGGTAGCGAGGTCCTCCTCACCCAGCCCAACCGCTGGGGCAGCCACCTGGCCGATGTCCAGCTCCAGGTCACCTGGGATGGCGAGCGCTGGGGCGTGAACACCCATGACGCCCAGCTCCACGTCGTGGATGACACGGTGGCGGCGGATGCCGCCGTCACCCAGAGCACCCAGGTCCACCACGACACGACGGTCGCCTACGTGAACCAGAAGATTGGCACCACCACCGGCGTGTTCCCGGGCGGCTTCGCCGGACGCTACGTGGACGGCCCGCTGGGGGACCTCATCAACATCGTGCAGGAGCAGGCCGCGCTCGAAGCCGGTTTCGCCGTGGACCTGTCCCTGGGCGCCATCTTCACCAACGATGTCTCGCTGCCCGCGGGAGACGTCACCCTGCGCGATGCCTACAGCGTCTACATCTACGACAACACGCTGTACGTGATGGAAATCAACGGCTCCATCCTCCGGCGCGCGGTGGAGATGAACGCCAACTACTTCACCACCATTGACCCGGCCAACCTGCCCCAGACGCCCGCGGAGGCGAAGGCCACCTCGCCTTCCATCGCGGACTACAACTGGGACCTCTACTCGCACATCGAATACGGCTATGACCTGACGAAGCCCGCGGGTTCGCGGACCACGCACCTGCGCTTCAAGGGCAATGAAGTCACCGACGACCAGGTCTTCATCGTCGCCATCAACAACTACCGCGCGGGCGGTGGTGGCGGGTACAGCATGTTCAAGGAAGGCCGCGTGCTGTGGACGTCCGCGGATGGCGTGCGGGACTACGTCGCGCGCTACCTGCAGGAGAACCAGGGGCTGTCGCCGGACGCGGTGAACACCTGCAACTTCACGCTCGGGCCTGACCTCTACACGCCGTACTACGCGGCCACGTTCGGCCCGGCGAAGTGCCTGACCGTGGAGACCGTGGAGTAGGCACACGCTGATTTCACGCGGGGCCGGGCGCACGCCGTTCAGGTGCGCCCGGTCTCCGGCGCGAAGCTCACTTGCGCCGGGGTGGAGCGGGTGGCGCCTGCTCCTGCGTGCCTGAGATGTCCTGTGGGGTGGCGAGCCGCATGTCTCCCTCGGGCGTGATGACCACATCCGCGCCCAGGCAGGAGACGAAGAGGCGCCCATCGGATAGCAGCCCTGAGCGTCGCGGCGCACCCGGGAGTACCCGCCACGGCTCCGCCACGTAGGCACCGTCACGGGGAACAATCCGGTACAGCATCCCGTTGTTGGTGACGATATGGGACAGGCCCGTCACCGCGACGATGTGTTCGCCGACCTTGTGGATGCCAGTGGCGTTGGCGTCCAGAATCTTCTTCGCGGCGGCGTCAGTCGGGATGTGCATGAGTTCTCCTCCCCACTCCCCCCGGCTTGCCCCCACCAGATGCCCATTCGAAACGCGCAATCCGAATCGCGGTGTCTGTTTGAAGGGAGTGCGGCGCTCTCCATCCACCCCCACCGAGCGGACCTCGGTCTCGTACGTCAATGGCTCGAATGAAGCTTCAGGGAGCTCATCCGGTGCCGCGACCAGTGCCGGTTCGAGGGATGCTTGCTGGTCGAAGCGCATGCGGTCGCCAGCGAAGTACTCAAACGCGAAGTTCGGGTTGCCCGCCGCGTATGTCGCTTTGCCATTGATGACCTTCGTGGCCTTGCGAGCAGCCTCGCGGACAGGAGGTGCCCAGTGCTTCGTCGCGACGGCCTTGAGCGGTGCCAAGGCCCGCGTGGCACGGAGCCTTCCGAGCGATTCGGCCGAAGCAAAGGCCATCCTCCAGTCCCTGACATCGCCCAGCATCGTGATGAGCGCGTCGGTCGCGGCTGTGAACTGGATGTAGCCAAGCGTCCGCGCCGCGGCGAAGCGCAACTGAGGGTCCTCGTTCTTCAGAAGCGTGACAACCGCACTGCCCGCCCCCTTCCCCCGCTCGCGGAGTTCCGCCAGGTCGCGAAGCAGGTACACCGTGGGCTTCGTGCGCAGGTGCTCGACGAAGACGGGAATGGCGGCAACAGGCCCCATGCGCATCAGCGCGTCATCAACCGTCTCTCGCAGGGTGGCATTCTTGCGCAGCGCCTGCAGCGCGGGCACCGCCGCCGCAGCGGAGGGACCAATGCAGCCCAGCACCTGAATGGCATGGGCCCGATTTTCAGGGAAGGACTCGCCCCCGGTCACCACCCTCAAGAGGGGCGCAACGGCGGGCCCCGAGTTGGGCCCCATCTCCTGGAACACGTCGCACACCGCGCTGGCGTAGAGTTCATGCACGGGCGACGCCGCGCCAAAGGGTTCGGCGAGCAAGGCGGCGGCCTTGCGGCCCGCGATGACCAGGGCATGAGTCAGTTGCGATTGCGTCTGGGGCTCATCCTTGAGGTCTTCGACGAGGAATGCGATGGCGCGGGGGGTTCCAATGCGAGCGATGGCGGGAGGAATCCATCCGTCCCCATGAAGCCGGGCCTGGATGAGAGCATCGAGGTGTTCCTCGGTCAGCCCTTCGAGGTCACGCAGGACGTAGCCCGCGAAGTCACGAATGGGCTCTGATTCCTCCCTGAACAGTGGGAGGAGGTACGGAATCGCCGCCGCACCATGCGCCTGGATGCGGCTCGCGAGTGCTTGCGCGTCCGTGCCGACGCCGCCGCTGTCATCGACGACCTCGGGGATGCGCTCCACGAGCTGCTGGAGCGAGGTGCTGCCGCCAGGCACGGGTGCGCTGGCCAGCGCGAGCGCGACGATGAGCGCGGCGTTCATAGACATGCCTCCAGGACGTGAGCGAGGGATGCCCCCGACGCCAACATTCTGCCAGGGTTCCACTGAATCAACGGATTCCATTCAGTGGCGACAAGCCCTCCCCGCGCATGCCACGCCCTCGTCGACCCGTTGCATGACCAGATAGGCGAAGGTGAACCTGGTCAGAGATGCGGCGGACATCCACAAGGAACTCCAGCCCATCCTGGTGGAAACACGGCGTGAACATCGCGTGTCGCCGAAGCTGCTGAAGTTGCGCGCAGCCCGCTCGCGGTCGTGCGCACCTTGGTCTCCAGGTGCGCCATGCGGGGCTTCCCGGGGAAGAACGCGCCCACGCAGCGCGGAATAATCAAGAAAGCATCGGACTCTCAGAATTCTTCCACGCCATGAGGCAGACACAGCGCCACCGTGGGGGCCGGCTCGGTCTCGCTTGCGGGAAGTGTGGTACGAGAAGCCAGTTTCCGCGAACCGGAGGATTGCTTTGACGTTGTTTCGAGTGTGTCTGACTTCGCTGCTGGTCTTCGTGGCCGCCTGCGGGGGGGATTCGGATCCCGTAGTGACTCCTGACGCCGGCCAGACGCGGCCGGACGCGGGCGGCCAAACGCCGGACGCGGGCGAGGAGACGCCTGACGCCGGTGAGGAAACGCCGGACGCGGGTGAAGAAGCGCCGGACGCGGGCGAGGA
This sequence comes from Myxococcus sp. AB036A, assembly GCF_006547355.1. Taxonomy (NCBI): domain Bacteria; kingdom Pseudomonadati; phylum Myxococcota; class Myxococcia; order Myxococcales; family Myxococcaceae; genus Myxococcus; species Myxococcus sp. AB036A. Next base: position 15,839 of record NZ_VHLC01000137.1, read on the forward strand.
AATCCCGGACGCCGGCAGCGAGACGCCGGACGCAGGCGAGGAAATCCCGGACGCCGGCAGCGAGACGCCGGACGCGGGCGAGGAAATCCCGGACGCGGGGAGTGAGACACCCGACGCCGGTAGTGAGACGCCTGACGCGGGTGTGGAGCCCGAGCTGAGCGTCATCGACAACTGGGGCTTCGAAGAGTGGCCCGGTGCGCTTCCGGAGATGTGGCTCGGGAGCAAGTCGAACATCACGTCGGACAGCGTGCAGAAGGTGACCACGAACGCCTACGAGGGCGTGAACGCGGTCCGCCTGACCAACACCTCGGGGACGCACCGGCGCTTCACCACCGGAGCGAAGTCGATGCCCGCGGGCCGTTACGCCTGCACCTTCCAGGCGCGGGGCACCGGCGAAGTTCGAAACGCCTTCTTCGACGACGACTACTCCAGCTATTCGTCCTACACGGCCGTCGACAGCGCGACGTGGACGCAGGTGGCGTACAGCTTCAACCTCGCCAACGACGTCTTCGACACCTTCGAGCTCATCTTCAGCATCCGCAACACCAGCGGCGAGCACCTGAGCATCGATGACGTGCGCTGCACGCGGGCCGCCGAGCCGTGTGACGCGGTCAGCTGCGAGTCCTGGGAGCGCTGCGTGAATGCCACCGCGACCTGCGAGCCGCTCGCCGGCCGGTGCAACGCTGCCGAGGACTGCAGCGAGTGGCAAGCCTGCGACGAGACGAACACGTGCGTGGTCGCCGGCGGCCGCTGCACTCGCCACGCGGATTGCGCGGGGACGCCGGAGACGCCGGTCTGCGATACGGCCAGCCACGTCTGCGTCGAGGGCGACCCTTGCGCCGGCGTCGTGTGCAACCACCCGGCGACGAGCTGCAACCCCACGAGCGGAGTGTGCGAGCTGTCCGCGGGAGCCTGCTTCACCACGTACGACTGCGTGGGTGAGCTGCCGGCATGCGACACGGCGACCGGACGCTGCGTGTCCGCCGACCACCCCGCCAACATCATCCCCAATGGTGGATTCGAAAGCTGGAGCACCACCTACATCCCCTACCACGGCAACCATCTCATCCCGGACTACTGGTACGGGCTGGACAACGGCGTCGCCGACCCGGGCACGGAGATCAGGCCGTCGCGACTCGTGCGCTACACGGCGGCGGTGCATGGCGGTTCGTCGGCGCTGCAGTTCGTGGTCCCCATCGAGGTCGCGGAGCGCTTCACGCTCGAGAAGTTCAACATCCCGAGCGGCAACTACTCCTGCTCGTACCGGGTGCGGGGCCACGGCACCATCCGGCATCGCAGCTACTCGAGCGCCGGCTGGAGCCCGGCCACCGACTTCCTCACCGTCGACAGCGACGAGTGGCAGCCGGTGTTCTTCCGTATCACGGGCAACGTGCGTGACTGGCGCCTGTTCTTCTATCCGAGCCGCAGCGAAGCCGACCGCGACCACCTCCAGGTCGACGACGTCGTCTGCACGAAGGACTAGCGAGCCGCGGCGAAGGACCGCGGGCCTCCAAGCCCGCGGTCCTCCTCGCCCCCGCCTGGTGCCCTCAAGAGGGCGACCTGTCTCCGGCGCCCCCGGCTGAAGATGACGGCCCCCGCGAGTTCCGTACCGCCAACTCGCCCCCCCTGAGCTGTCCGATTTGACGGGGGCAGAGCGACACATGTCACAGCCGCAACGGCGCTGAAGCTGCCACAGTGAATCATTTGCATCCGGGTCCATGACACCTCAGACCTGGGTCAGACACTGTCTCTTGCGTGTCTTTCGTTACCCATCTTCCGCGCGCCCGTCTCTCGTGGTCTTGCAGGGATGCCGTGGCAACAGACTGCTCCCCCGGAGCGGACGACAGGCGTCCACCCGGCGTCACGGCTCAGTTCCCTCGCTGAGAAACGGAGTTCGTGATGAAACACCCTCTCTTGAGCATGTTCGGGCTCGTCGGCATTGTCTGCGCCTCGGGTGCGCCTTCCATCGCCGAGGCACAGGTCCCACCACCGTCCTGGGTGCGCCAGCTCGGCGCCCACCTCGACGAACAGGCCCACGCCGTGGCCGTCTCGGGCACGAGCGTCTACGTGGCAGGCCAGACGACCAGCCAGCTCGGTGCCGACCCGCAAGCCGGCGGCCAGGACGCCTTCATCGCCCGGTACGACACCGCCGGCAACCTCCAGTGGGTCCGCCAGTTCGGCACCGCGCGGACGGACCGCGCCACCGCGGTGGCCACCGACGAGGCCGGCAACGTGTACGTGGCCGGCACCACCTTCGGCAGCCTCGACTTCTACACCAACGCAGGCGGCATCGATTACTTCATCGCCAAGTACGACGCCGCCGGCAACCGTCAGTGGCTGCGCCAGAACGGCACGCAGATGGACGACTTCGCCACCGGCCTCGCCGTCAGCGCGCCCGACAAGCTCTTCTTCACCGGCTACACCGGCGGCAGCTTCGCCAACGGCGGCAACCCCAACAACTACGACATCGTCGTCGCCCTCTACGACGCGGCGGGCAACCCGTACTGGCTCCAGCAGTACGGCACTTCCGCGAGCGACATGGCGCGCGGCATCGCCGTCACGCCCACCCACGAGGTCTACGTCGTCGGCAACACCTTCGGCAGCCTCGACGGCGCCACCACGCCGGTGAGCAGCGACATCTTCCTGCTCAAGCTCAACATCCTCGGCACCCAGCAGTGGGTCCGGCAAATCGACGCGGGCGAGCTCGATGATGCCAAGAGCGTCGCCGTGGGCCCCGACGGCGGCGTCTACCTCGCTGGCGAGACGTTCGGCAGCCTCGACGGCAATGCCAATAACGGCACTGTCGACGTGCTACTCGCCCGCTACGACAGCGCCGGAAACCGCCAGTGGAGCCGCATGCTCGGTGGCGCGCAGACTGACTACGCGTTCGGCGTCTCCGTCACCGCGAACAACGTCGTGCAGCTCGTCGGCTACACCTCCGACGCGCTCGATGCCAACCCGCCCGCTGGCTCACTCGACGCCTTCCTCACCCGCTACGACGCGCTTGGCACCAAACTGGGCACCCGCACCCTGGGCACCCCGTTCCAGGACATCGCGCGCGGCGTGGCCGTGGACGCCTCTGGCAACGCCTACGTGGCCGGCAACACCTTCGGAAGCCTCGGCGGCAACACCAACGCCGGCGGCTACGACGCCTTCCTGGCTCGCTTCTGATTCAACGGGAATGCCACACGGCCCGTTCCGGCGCGTACTCCGGACGGGCACCGGCAGCGCCCTTCGTGGCAGCCCGATGCGGAGGGCGCGGCAGCCTCGCGGCATGCACCGGCATCTGCTCCTGCGCCTTCCCGCGTTCGCCTCGGTCCACTGTTCGCACACCTGAAAACGCCTGTGGTGTTCGCAGCGTCGGACCTCAGGGGCCTTCCGTCCCAAGCCAGAACCCGGCCCCCCTGCCAGCCCTGCCC
>NZ_VHLC01000138.1:0-18889 GCF_006547355.1 Myxococcus sp. AB036A
GGATGGAGAGGACGGCGGGGCGGGGGGGGCTTGCCGCTTCAGCGCGAGCTCGCCCCGGCGAATGGCAGCCGCCACAGCGGGCACAGAGAGAGCGGCCTCGTGGACGTCCTCCAGCGACACGCCCGTGGCCAGGGTGAGGGAGGAGGGCAGGCGCCGGCCGCCACGGCCAGGCTGCACGCCGCAGGCGCACGCGCCGCGCGCCACGCAGTACGACTCATGGGGCAGGAGGAAGGTGACGAGCCTGCCCAGGGCATTGGTGAGGGTGACGCTCATGAGGTGCCTCCGGAGAGAGAGAGTCCGTTTCGAGGTGAGTGCCGGCGACGGCCTTGCCGATGTCGAGGGGCAGGCCCTCGTCCACGTCGAAGCCGCGCACGAGAAGCCCCCAGGTGAAGGCGCGCACGTCGTCGCGGCTGCCAAGCTGCGTGCGTACCTCGCCGTCCGCGTCCATCTCCCAGCGCACGGTGCCGCGCGAGGCGTCCTCGGCGTCCCTCGGCATGGCCAGCCAGCGGTTGCGGTTGAGGAAGGTGGCCACAGCGGCGAGAAGGTTGAAGAGCTCGGCGGTGCGCTCGGAGGCCACCGTGAGAGTGAAGGCCAGGTCCACCGTGTACGCGGGGCGCCTGCGCACCAGCTCCGCACCGGAGGGGCCCTGCACGACGTCCTCGTGCAAGACGTTGGTGGAGTAGCGACGACTCTCGCGCAGCGTGGGGCCTGACAGAACCACGGAGGGCAGCGAGGCCATGGCGATGACGTTGAGTCCGTCCGCCACCGTGTCGTCGTAGTCGACGGAGACGCTGGCGCTGACGTTGGCCACCACCTGCCGCTTCAACTCGCGCAGCAGGGTGCGCACGAGGCGGGTGAGGTCCGCTTCCTTCGCGACGCGCGGGCGCAGGTAGCGGTACGCGCCCGGAAGGAGAGCGGCCTCTCCTGGAATGGGGCGTCCGTCCGCGGAGAGGTTGTGCAGCTCCACATCGACGGTGCCCGCCTCATGGGCCGGCGTCCGCACGTCTGCGAAGTGGGTGCCCGCCTCTTCACGGACAGAGAGAACCTCCGCGCGCAGTCCGCCCAGGCGCACGGCCACCCGCGCGGCGAAGCCAGTGCCCGCGAGGCGGAGAATGTCTCCGCCGCTGGTGGGGCCCGAGGAGGGCGTCACGGAGGTGAGGGTGGGAACGGCCATTACCCCGGCCCTCCGAGGCCCAGCTCCTTCGCCACGCGCGCCAAGAAGCGGCGGCTGGCGCCCTGACGAAAGCGTGCGAAGGCCGGCCGCAGGAAGGGCCGCGCGGGCGTCTGCGTCACAATGACGCCGCGCCCACTTCCGCCGGTACGGGCCTGGCCGGCCTGGCGCAGCAGTGCGAAGAGGAAGCGCCGCATCTTCGGCGTCATGGGGATGACGACCGGGGGACCGCCGTACTCCTGGAGCTGCGCCACGTCGACGAGTGCCTCCCCGTCGGGGCCTTTCGCCGTGCGGGACACGCCGATGAAGGCCTCGTCGCCCTCCACGACGACGGAGATGGAGTTGCGCAGCGCGCCCGAGACGAGGAGGGACTTCGTCCCGCTGAAGCCCGCGAGCTGGCGCGCCGCCAGCGTGAGCGGTGAAGGCGGGCGGAGTGGCTCGCCACCTGGCGCCTGCTGGGTGAGGCCCTGCACCACCTCCTTGCGCAGGGCGTGCGCCTCCTGGCGCAGGGCCGTCTGGAGCGCCCCCTCAACGCGCGACGAGCCCGCCTCCAGAAGCCTGCGGGCCCGTGCCCAGTCTCCGGTGCGCGAGACGGCCATGGGAGTCTCAGCCCTTCTTCGCCCGCAGGTGGGGGACGTGCGAGTTGAGCCACTCGAGGGCTACGTGCGTGGCCTCACTCACCACCGCGCCGTGGCGGACGGACACCGAGGTGAGGGCGAGGGTGTGGGCGGCGACTTCCACGTCCTCCGGCCGGCAGCCGTAGTGCTTGAGGCCCTCGGCGATGGGGCGCACGGCGGGCAGGGTGCCGTAGCGCCAGTAGTGCAGCTCCAGGTTGCAGGTGTAGGCCTCGGCCTCGTAGCGCGCTCGGGCCGCGGAGCTGGTGAGGTAGGCCAACTCGTAGCTGGGCCCCTCCTCGTCATGCTGGACGACGTGCTGGTGCTCGTGGACGCACACCACCACCTGGGCCCACAAGTCCCAGCCCCCCTTCGGCACGCCCACCTCGAAGGGCACGTAGAGGGTGCGGCCCACGGTGGTGGCGTACTTCTCCAGGAAGCGCTGTCTGTCGAGGATGCCCATGCGCTGCAGCGCTTCGGCCGCCAGCTGCATTTCGAGGGAGTCGGCCTTGTTGGCCGTCTTGGTGCGCAGGCGCGACTGCATGTGCTGATAGAAGGCCCACACCTCCGCGGGCTGGATGTAGCGCTGGAAGAGGGTGCCCACGCCAGGCAGGGACTGGAGGTAGCCCTTCACAAGACACCGCCTTCCTCAGCGCCCGCGTCCACGGTGCCGGCGTCAAAGGTGCCCGCGTCCACGGTGGTGGGCAGGCAGGTGTGGCCGGCGACGCCCTCCTCGTTGACGTAGGCGCAGGTGAAGGCCGTGCTGCTGTGCTCGCTGACAGCGTCGCAGTCGGCCAGCACCTGCCAGTTGCCGTCGCCGTTGCAGATTTCGGCGACGTTGCCAGCGCACCGGGTGGACACCGGCGCGCACCCGTCCGGCACGCGGCAGCGGGTGAGGAGGGCAGCAGCGAAAAGTGGGGTAAGTAGGAGTGCTTTCATGCGAGTCCTCGGGCTTGGGGCCTGTCGTTGAAGGTGACGAGAAGGAGGTTTCGGCGAGGCCTCCGGCGGTGGAGGCCGAAGCCCGTGGGGCGCGCCTCGGTGACGTACAGCCCGGGCGGCGTCCTCACGGCCTGCACGAGGGCGCCCGCGACGTCGTAGAGGGCGCCCAGCCTGTCGCTGGGACGGATGAGGGCGTCGCCGGTAGCAGCGTCGACGAGGCCGAGGCGCTCCAAGTCACGGAAGTGGAAGACGAGCTCGAAGTTCGTCCTGGGGCTGTTGCCGGAAGGAGTCATGCGCAATGACTCAAAGGCATCCGGCTCCACCTGGCAGGGGACACGCACCGGCGGAAATTCGCGACGGAAGGCTTCGGCCAGGCCGTCGTCGTCCGAATCCACGAGTACCGGCTCGCGGAAGTCCGCGTCGTACCCGCTGGCATGGAGGCCCGGGCCGTGCCCCGCCATGGCGGCGGTGTCCAAGCGGTGCAGCTCCGCGAGGAAGGGGAAGATGAGCCTGCCCCTCATCAGGCCGCTCCGGGCAAGGAGGGCTTCACGTAGGGGGCGAGGAGGGTGTCCACCTCTGGCTCTCCCGTGAGGAGCAGCGCAGCAGGGCGAACACTGTCGAGGCGGTAGCTCTGCTCGCGCGTCCTCTCTTCCACCACTCGCCAGCGCGTGCGCTCCTCCAGGGACGCCTCGTCCGCCAGCGGCGAGAGGCTGCGCAGGACGAGGAGCATGCAGGCCCGGCGGATGGCGGGCGGCGTGCGCCCCTCCGGCGTCCCATCCGCCTCGGTATATCCCCAGCGCGCGCCCACCGTGACGTTGCCCTCGCCACGCGGGAAGACGCGCCCATGGCGGAAGGTGAGGCGAGGCCCGTCGAAGCCCGCGCCTACTGGAGCGCCCACCACCACCAGGCGCTCCTTGGAGAAGGACACGTCCGCCCCGTACAGCGCCAGGCGGTAGAGGCGAATGGGTGGCACCGGCAGCCAGAGGGACGGGGTGCCGCGCCCGTCGAGGTGCAACGTCGCCGAGCGCGGCTCGAAGTACCACCCTGTCACCTTGTCGATGGTGCGTGTGGCCTCTTCCAGGAGGACAGCCAGGCGGGTGTCGCCCGCCATGGCCGGTGTGACGCCCTCGGCGCGCATGTCGGCCACCGTGGCGTACACGTCAGTCCTTCTCCCGCTTGGCGCGGCGCGTGTCCTTCTCCTCGCTGGCCTTCGGGAGGTCCTCCGTCGTCAGCGTGCCGGCGGGCCGCGCCGCACTCAGCTTCAGCTCGTCGCTGGCGCTGCGCTTCACGCGGGCCTCGTCGGCCTCGGTGGCGTCGAGGGACTTCGCCTCCGACTCGCTACACACGTCGAAGGCGAGCGGCGAGTAGGTGTCGCCGGGCAGTTGGTGCACGGTGCGCAGGTAGTCCGCCACCGGCTTCTCCACCCGGTACCAGCCGCGCTCCTCCTGGAACTTGATGCCGGCATACGTGTAGCGCCGCAGCACGTGGCCCCGGCGCGCGTCGTAGGCCTTCAGTCGGACGAGATAGGTGTTGTCCATGGTGGGCCTCACAGCTTCACGTTGATGGCCTTGGCCGTGCCCGGCTCCTCCGCGAACTTCGCGTCGAAGCGCAGCGTGGCCACCACCTTCAGCGTGCCCTCGGAGATGTCGCGCGCCGACTCGAGCCGAATCTGCCGCCAGATGCCGACGTGGATATTCTTGGGGTTGCACAGGAGGATGGCCGTGCGGTCATTCGTCGCGCCGAGGTTCTCCGGCCAGAGAGGAATCGGCCGCAGCGGGACGCCCGAGTAGAGGACAGGCGCGTCGCCCTCGAGGAACTTGTCGCCGACAGCCGTGGCCCGCTCCGCCAGCGTGCTGCGGTAGTCCAGGTCCGCGTCTACGCTGGTAAGAGGAACCCCATGCTGCTCTTGTCGCGCAGGTGCTCCGAGGGCAGCGACTTGAGCAAGTCGCCGAGGACGTCCTTGGAGATGGGGGCGCCGGCCGCGTCCACGACGTTGCTGGTGGCCTGCTTGAGCACGCCATCCATCGTGGCGAGGAAAGGGTCGACGGAGGCCGTGTCCCCGTTGACGAGGATTTCCTCCATGTCGCGGCTGATGGCGTCCGCCATCATCTCCATGAGCGTCTGGCGCAGTTCGCCGCGCTCAATGCTGTCTTCGAGCACCTCGTCGGAGAGGCGCACCTCGCCCTTGAAGAGCTTGGCGTCCAGCTCCACCTGGGAGAGGTCCGGCTTCACACGCTGGGCGGCGGGGACGGCGGTGGCCTCCTGTCCGGGGCGCAAGATTCGGCTCCCGAACTTCAGCTTGCTGAACTGCTGCTTGGGGGCCGCCATGGGGACGACCGTGCACTGCTGCAGCAGGACGGACTGTTTAATCAGCAGGCGCATGAACTTCTGCGCCTGGGCGGGCTGGAGGATGCCTCCGCCGGCCGTGAGGTCGGCGAGGGCCAGGTCCGCCTTGGCCAAGAGGGTGCTGTTGTCGAGACGGCTCATGGGGATTCCTTCGGCGTTGAGTCTTCCTGGTGGCGGGTGGGGCTTCAGACGTCATGGAAGGAGAGGGCCTTGTCGACGCTCTCCCGGTTGAGGGGTTTGTTGAGGTCGAGGGGCCAGCCGACGTCCTCGACGTTGGGCTTGGGCGGGCGCTCCGCGGGGGCGCTGCTGTTGGGCAGGCCGAACTGCTTCTCCACGCGCCCCAGTCGCTGGTGCTGCTCCTTCACGGAGCCCTCCAGCGCGCGGACGGCGTCGGTGAGCTTCGTCAGGCCTTCCATGACGCCGGAGGCGTCGGGGCTCGGCGCGGGCGGAGCCGGCTGAGGAGCCGGCGCGGGGTTGGCGGCCTTGGCGCGCGCCTCGACGTCCTCCTCGTCGTCTTTGTCCTCGTCCTCGTCCTCGTCCTCCAGTGCGTCGGCCAGCGTGCGCAGGTGCTGGGCCACCTCCACCACGCGCACGCTGTCGACGCCGTCCGTGGAGGCCAGCGCCTCGACAAGTGCCGTCACTGCTTCGAGGGCCTGTTGGGCAGAAGCGAGGACTGCGTCCTCGGCCTTGGAGGTGTCCGAGGTGGTGCTGCTGGCGTCCTCGGCCGGCGCGGAATCCTGGGGAGCGTCGTGCATGTCGTCTCTCTTCACGAGGAGGAAGCGGTGCTTGTTGGCGGCCCTGTCCACGAGGGACACCTCCTCCACCACCATGTCGACGAGGCGGTGGACGGAAGCGGAGCCTTGGGTGGTGCTCGTCATGCGGCCTCCGGCTGGGAGTCAGCGGCAGGTGTTTCGGAAAGGGGCGTCTCGGTAGCGGGAGAGGCCTCGGGGAGCCGGCGCGCGGTGCCGCCAATGGAGAAGCCCGTCAGCTGGCCGTCCTTCACCCGGCCCCAGAGCTCATCGGAGAGGACGCGCACCGCGAGAAGCCAGGTGCCCTTGCGCACCGGCACTTCGCCCAGGTTGAAGTCGACGGGGGCCAGGTAGCTCTCCAGCACCTTCACCTGCCCGTTGACGCGCATCTGGTGCATGAGGCCCAGGCCGCCGAACTCCTCGAGAAAGCGGTGCGCGGCCTGGCGAATCTCCGCGGCGGAGTAGATGTCGCCCTGCGCGTCCACCGTCTCCGGCTCCAGGACGACACCCAAGACGTACCGCTCGTCGTCGGGCTCGACGCCCTTGAGGAGGGACGTCGTGGTGGCGAAGGGAGCGGTGCCGGGCGGCTCCTCCTGCTTCCAGTCGTCCACGGCGAAGTCGCCGTCACCTTCCAGCGCCTTCGCGGCGGGCTGGTAGTTGCTGACGAGGAGCTGCGTCAGCACGGAGGAGCCGCCCACGCCGCGCATGGCGGCGATGGTGCGAGGGGTCCGGATGCGCTTCACGAGGAAGCCGGAGCCCTTCAGCATCCCGGGCAACTTCCCCCGGATGCCATACGTCATGAGCCAGCGGCCCTTCAGTGACTTGAGGACGCCATAGAAGCGCTCCTCGTCGAAGTCGCCCTCGCCGACGTCCACGTTGTAGCCAGGGTAGGGCGGGTCCAAGAAGAGGACGGTGTCCTTCCCGTCGTACTTGCGCACCACCTTCTCGTAGTCGCCGCCGTACACCTTCACGCGCTTGAGGCGCGGGGCGAACTGCTCAATCCGCGCGAGCGTCTTCGCCTGGGTGCCCGCGCCGTTGGGACTGAAGCTGCGCCCGCGCAGCTTCCCGTAGGAGAAGTGCGTCAGGTAGAGGAAGCGGTGCAGACGCTCCACGTCGCCCTTCGGCTTGGCATCGAAGAGGCTCTTGAACGTCTTCTCGTCGCCGACCCACGGCAGCTTCTTCAGCTTGGCCAGGCTCGCGGGTGTCAGCTTCTGGAGGAGCCGGTACGCGTCGGCGATTTCGGTGTCCGCGTCGTTGATGGCCTCGACGTCCGAGGCAGCCTTCTCGAAGAGGACGGCGGCGCTGCCGGCGAAGGGCTCCACATACGTCTTGTGAGCGGGCAGCATGGCCACCAGGCGCTTCGCCAGGCGCTTCTTGCCCGCGGGGCTGCCCCAGATGGTTTTCTCCACAGGCTCGCCCTGGAGGGACTCCAGGACGTGGCGGGCCCGAGCGAGGGCCTTGGCGAGGGTGTCACCCATCGCAGAGGCCCTCCGGGTCGAAGCCCCACGTCAGCTCCCCGGAGGTGGGGAGATTGAGGTCGCGGGGCCAGACGACGGGCGTCGCCTCGGCCTTGGCCATGGAGGTCGACTCCTGCGTCGTCTTGTTGCCCTCCGGCGTCGGAGGTGAGGTGGGGGTCGGTGTCGAGGTGGCCTGCATGGCGTTTCGTCTCCGAAAGAGACAAAGGCCTGCGGCGCGAAATCGGGGACATCACTAAGTGACGGCTAGCGTCGTTGTGCGGCAGAGGCCGTGGAATGGAGGGAAGCCCACGCCCGCGTCCGCGAGCTGCCTGTCCGAAGCGAGCGCGCGGAACTCGCCGACGTCGTCGCGTGTGCTTGCGGCGGAGCGGAGCACCTCGGCCAGGCGCGTTTCCTGGCCACCTCGGTTGACGTAGAGGAGGGCACGCCCGGTGTCCGCGTCGAGGCGCTCCCTCACCCAGGGCAGCTCCTGCTTCACGTCCTCCGGCCGCTCGAGTGACTCGACGCGCTCGAAGCGCTGGAGGGCGTCCGCCACGGAAAACGTCTTGCCGTGGAGGAGGCGACAGATGTTCGAGTTGTGGACGACGACTTCGCCGGCGACGAAGCTGGAGTCCTCTGCCACCATGGCGTCCCAGACTTCATCCAGGGTCGACAGTGTGACTGCTTGAACAGGCTCGGCGGTGAGTTCGGCCGACTCCAACTGACGGACGACATCGGCAAGTTCTTCAGGGCTTAGTGGAACCATGGATGGCCTCGAGTATCAATTGCTTGGGGGAAGGGGCCTTGAGGACTTGGCGGGCATCCAGGTGGACGACTCGCAACCCCTCCTGTTTCAGCACCTCGTCGCGGATCCGGTTCTTTTCCTGGACGCGAGGGAGCTGGTGCCAGTAGTCCCCATCAATCTCGAGAACGACGTCCAGGGCTGGGAGCAAAAAATCGACGTAGTAGCCGCGGATGCGGCGTTCCACGTTGTGCTCGAGGCCCAGCGCCTCAAGCGCCAGCCGAGCGACGCGCTGGGGCAGGCTCATCGAGGCGCGCAGGTAGCATGCCTTGCAGCAGAACCGCCTTTGTTCCCGCCCATGGAGCCGCGATGACGTGGCGCGGAACCAGCGAGAGCAATGTCCACAGCGAAACCAGTAGCGCCGCATCCGACAGAGGATTGAGCAGTGTCGGCGCGTCTCGTGGTTGGATGATATGCGAAACTTTCGCCCACACTTGGCGCAGTGCTTTTCTCGTTGTTCGGGCGTGCTTCGGCGATTCACCCGACAGCCATCGCTGCAGTACGCGTACTGCCCGCGTTGAACGTATATTTCTCTGACGCGCCGCTTGGCTCCGCACTTCTTGCAGGCAATCTCGAGAAAGGTAGCTGCGCGCGTGGCATTGTAGCAGGCGCGCGAGCAGTACTTCTTCTTGCCCTTCTTGGCCTGAGTCGGGGTGACTCCGTACCAGGAGTCACAGCGCGGACATTGGCGTTGGAGACGCTCGGTGGGCTTTCTCATCAGGGGTGTCCCTGTCGTCGGAGGAGAACGTCGCCGGGACGCAGCTCATCTGCTCGCACCCATCCGTAGAGGTGCTCTCGGCATACGAGGAAGCGGTGGTTGTTGGTGGCGTGAATGCGTGTCGTCCTGGTGTGGAGAATCCGAGCAGGGCGCCTGCCCAGCAGCCGCCTGGTTGCAAGGACTGGCTGCCAGCGGCCTCGGTGTGTAAGTACCTGGAGTCCGGGAACGAGCCTGCTGATGGGCGTGACTCCCTGTCGGGTAATGATGGGCGTCTCAGCGGCGAGGCAGGTGTGCTCGTCGAGGACAGCCTCGATGCGGTAGCGGCGGATGCCGGCCTCGGCGTAGCTGCTCACCTGGGCGAAGGAGCGCCCCTGGCCGATGAAGTGGCTCGCCACCACCTCCCAGTAGAAGGGGGCCCGCTCGATGAGGGCGCCGCGCGCGGCCCTCTCCAAGGACTCGGCGATGTCGCTTCTCCCCAGGCCGGCCTCCAGCCCCTCGGCCACGAGCCGCCGGGCCTCCTCGCCGAAGGCGTCGAGCCGGCGCCCGTACTCGTCCCGCACGAAGTTGCCCTGGGTGCGGACGATGTGCTGGGCCATGCGCCTGTCCATGGCGTTGAAGCGGGTGGCGAGGGTGAGGCCTTGCTCGCGTCGGGCGTGGCTGCGGGTGGACGCCACCACCTCTTCGGCTGCGTCACCGAGGGGCGCCTGGATGCGAGAGGGGATGACGGCTGTCCGCCGGCCAGCGGCTTCCAGGGCCTGGGCGACGAGGCGCCTGCGCTGGACTGCCGTCGTCGTCCTCCAGTCCACGTCGAGGACGGCCACCGCCTCTCGCATGGCGTCCACATCCGCGCGCCCGACGGCGCGGCGCAGGCGCGCGGCGAGCAGGGCCACGGCGCGGTCCATGCCCTCGGCGGTGCCGACGTCCAGGGCCTTGGCCACCGGCAGCCGCAGGACGTCTCCCAGGAGGATGTCCGCCACCGCCCGCGCCTCGTGCAGGAGGAGGAGGCTGTCAGCGGGGGCCGTGCACACGGGGCACCTCCTGTGTCACCAGTTCTACCGGGCTGCGGCGCCTGGCACGCACCTCGACGCCGGCCGGGGTGGGGGAGAAGACGACGTCGTGGCTGGCCGAGCACCTGTCACACAGGGCGAAGACGAGGAGGCCGTTGCGCCACAGCGTCGTCGTCCCCTCCAGGGGGCCGCGCCTTCGGCACATGCGGCACTCCAGGACGCCGCGCTCGGCGTCGGCCTGCGCCTGGAGCATCCACGCGCGCTGGAGTTGCTCGGGTGTCATGACTCCCCCGCCGAGAACCACCTGTCGAACTCCTCGCGTGGGATGGGGACGTGCTCGGTGTCCAGGTACCGGCGGGCCAGCGCCAGGCGTCCTTGGGCCAGGCGCTCCTCTTCGGCCCGAAGCTCTTCTCGCAGCCCCAAGAGGCGCTTCGCCTCGCCCAGCAGCGAGCCTTTGTTCTTCTGGGGCTTCAAGTCTTCCACTCCGGTTTGGATGCCCGCCAAAGTGAGGGTGATGGGGCGCTTCACCCAGTCGTCCCCAATCTTCCGGAACTCCCTGTGGAAGATGTCGCCGGCCAGCTGGCGGCCCTCCTCGGGTGTCAGCACGCCCACTCGCACCAGGCGCTCCACCATCTCCGTCATGCGCTCCGGGTCTCTCGTGGCCGTCGTCTGTGACCTGAATCGCCAGAAGCGCACGCCCATGTCCGCGAGCACCTTCCGATTCAGCAAGAAGTCGAACTCGTCGCGCTCCGGCTGGAAGACCTGGTCCTCAGCGAAGCGCAGCTGAGCCTCGGCCACCGAGCGGTTGAAGTCCCGCCCGTCTCCGCGCAGCAGCGGTGGCAGGCGGAAGGCGCTGCCCACCTTGTCGATGTTGCGCGCGTCATAGGCCTGGAAGAGAGCGTCCTGCTGCTGGGCGTCCGTCAGGGGGCGCAGCTCAATCTTCGCGCGGCCTCCGTCGCCGGTGCCGGCGCCGTCCGCTTCGAGGATGAGGATTTTGTGAAAGTTGGCCTTGCCCTTGAGGTTCTCCTCGATGAAGCGCTCGATGCGCGGCACCGAGGCGTCGGAGAGCCTTCCGCCGGAGACGAGGAGGGCCAGGGGCGGGACGGACTTGTTGTTGAAGTAGAGGTAGTTGACCTCCTCCATCTGCCGGGAGCCGAGGACGGACAGGAGCGTGCCCACCCAGCGAGGAATGCCGTAGGGGGAGCGCGGCGAGTGGATGGCGAAGTGGATGAGCTCCGTGGCGGGGCCGTCCGAGGCGTCCGCGGCCTTGAGGGCGGCGACGTCCTGGAAGGTGCGGCCGGTGAGGCGGGAGATGACGCGCGAGTCCCCGAAGGATTTGAAGTACACGCGCTCGCTGCCCTGCACCTGGATGTAGCGACGCAGGCGTCGGCGGGTGGTGACGGTGTCGAAGCTGACGGCGGAGATGCGCACGCGCTCGTGCACCTCGACGGCCTCCTTGTCCAGGGGGAGGAGTCGCACCGTGTACGAGGGGACGTAGACGAAGCGGGCGATGTCGCCCTTGCCGTCGCGCAGCACCTCCCAGTACGCGTTGCCCGTTACCTCCAAGTCGTGGCGGGTGCGGCGGCGCAGCTCGACGAAGCTGGAGTCGAAGCAGCAGAAGTCGAAGAAGGACTCCAGGCGGGCCTTCTCCACCCGAGCCTGCTGACGCACCTTCTCCGCGTGAGCAGCGACTTCCTCATCCGTGGGGCGTAGGGACGTCCCCGGGGGCAGCGTGCCCGCATCATGGGCGGCGGCGCGCTCCAGGGCCATGGCGTCGGCCACCTTCTCCTGCGCCCCGTCGGCGTCGAAGTCGATGGCGGGCTCGAAGCGGTAGCCGAAGCCGTCGATGTTCGTCGCGTAGGCGTCGACATTCTGCCGAAGGGAGTTGGAGTGCTCGACGAGGAGGCAGAGCGCCTCCGGCTCATACGGGGGTTGGAGGGCGCCGGCCTCACTGAAGGCCACGGACTCCTCGCCACCGGGGCGGCTGGCGGGCTCGTCCACGCGGGCGCCCACCACCACTGCTTTGAGAATCGCCTGGAGGCGCTCCTCGGCTTGGTGGACTTCGGCTGGCACCGTCACGGGAGGTTCTCCACGTAGGCCAAGAGGCCCGTGGGGGTGTGCGAGACGGCGCGCACGCGCTGGCCGCGGGCCGCAATCTCGACGCGGACTGCCTCCAGCAGTCCGTCGAGGGTGGAGGCCTCGACCGTGAAGCTCGGCCCAGGGTGTGGCGCGCCGCTCGAGCCAGAGGAGAGGACGAAGACTTTGACGTCACGCTGCACACGGGCCTCCCACGCGAAGTGGAGGCAAGGCGCGCGGTGGGAGGGGCGCCCTCGTCGTGAGAGCGTGTTGGGGCCGCGCGCCTCACCTCCAGCGAGGACAAAGGCCTCGGGCCCAATTTCGGGGACATCGGGAGCGCGCTTTTTCGCTCAAGGCCCGCGCATCAATGAGTTGCCTTCGTCGGGGGACAGAGCGCTATTGGCGACACCTGCGGCCGACGCGGGAGCCCGCGCGCGCGCCGAAGCGCATGCGTGAAGGCACCTGCGCTGCCGAGAGTCACAGAGACGATTGGGAGGGCTGCTGATGAATCCAAACCCGGAGTGTTTGATGCGAGAAGAGGGCGCGCGCGGCATCGCGCCAGCCAGTGACGCTGCCGCCACGATGGCCGACGTGACGACGTGCCCATGCGGGTGCCCGGAGCGTGAGGACGGGACGCATCATCCGAACGGCTACCTCGTGACGGCCGAGGAGTACCCCGAGCACCCTGCTGCCCAGGCCGGCTACGAGGGATGGGTGTTCTGCATCCACTGCGGCGCGTGGCGCGCCGACGGCGATGACGCGCCCGACGAGGACTGGGTGCCCTGACGCGAGCTGCGTCCGCGTGAAGAGCGGGGCGCACGAACCCCGCTCCTCATGGCAGGACCGACTCGGTCTTGCCGTCCATGGCGAGCACGTTGAAGCCCCTCTTCAACGTGGAGGAGACACCATGGACACCTACCGTGTCGCGAGGTTGCCCGCGCGCCTGCGTGGCTTCGCGCTGCCGGACACGAGCACGCCATCCGAAGGCTATGTGGAGGCCGGCGACTACCTCGTGCTCGACGAGAAGCCCAGCCACCCGACGCCTGACACTGACTACGCCCGGCTGCTGGTGCCGAATCTGGGGGCGTTCGACACCTGGGTGTGCACGCGCTGGCGCACCCAGCGTTATGCGACGCTCGTCTCCCAGGAGCGCGCGCCTGCCATGGCCCGGCTGTCATTTGACGGCGAGCCGCTGGCAGTTTCGGAGGAGCGGCTCATCGCGCTGCTGGGGGCGTTCCTCGACTACAGGTATCACGGGAGCCGGGCGTACTACCCGTGGGCGCTGCCGGGCGTTCGTGTCCAGCTCGCGCCGCCCCGGCTGAACAACTGCTGCACCTTCGTCGAGGCCCTGCTGGTGAAGGCCTTCTCCGAGGTGCAAGGTGCGGCTTTCTCGTGGGACATGCGTCGCCACCGGCAGATGATGATTGCCTCCACGGAGGACTACTTCTCGCCGGTGACGGCTGCCGTCGAGTCCGGCATGGCCCTGGTGGCACCGTCGGCGGATGTGCCGCCCCACCCGTGGACGCTCAGCCAGGGGTGGCGCAGCCAGTGGGGCTCGGGTCACACCTTCCTCGTCCTGGACCACCACCCGGAGACAGACAAGGTCCTGGTGCTGGAGTCCAACGCCGCCTTCCGGCTCGACGGTGTTGGCTACCGTGGCCTCGGCAACCTGCGCGACGTCGGCCTCCAGCCGCCTGCGGCCTGGTGGAAGCGGGGCGAGGTGTGGACGTGGCGCCGCATCTGCTCGACGTACCCCTTCAGGCGGCAGGCATGGCTGAAGGTCAAGGCGCGAACGGCAGCAGGGCGCTGAGTCCTTGGATGTAGGTGCTGCCCCCCCCGCCTACGGAGCTACCGATCGAGGGTGCTTCCGCTCGATGGACAAGCTGCTGGCCATGCTCAATCGCCCCTGTGTTCGCTCTCCACCGCGCACATGCGAACAGGCGATGCTTAGCGGTGTGTTGATGTGGGTCGTTGTGCATGGCGCCAAGCATTTGACATGGCTTTATGTCCTCGGAGATGCTTAGCGAGGGAGGTGGTTCCAATGGCGGAAGAGAAGAACCGGAAGGCTTCTAAGAACAGAGCAGCAGCGACGCTTGGTGCAAAGGGCGGAAAGGCGCGCGCAGCGAAGCTCTCGAAGGAACAGAAGAATGAGATTGCCAAGAAAGGGGCATTGGCGCGCTGGGGCGACAGGCCTGTCCAGGCGACGCACGCTGGTACCATCAACATCGTAGGGTCCGAGTTCATCTGCGCGAACTTGCCGGACGGACGGCGTGTCATCTCCGAGAAGCACGTCATGGAAGCGCTGGACCGCGGATACAGCGGCTACTACTCGCAGCGGGATGCTCAGAGTGGCGGCGAAGCGGTGCCGAGAATTCTCTCGCCGAAGGCTCTCCGCCCGTTTTTTCCCACCGACGAATCGGCCCTGCAACTTCTCCAGCCAATCGCCTTCCTTCCCCCGCCTGGGCAGCAGAAGCAGGCCATCCACGGCAAGCAGGTGCTTAAGGGAATCAACGCCGAAGCGTTGGCGGTCGTCTGCGAAATTTGGCTCAAAGCTCGCGATTCAGGTGCGCTTACTGGCGAGGCGCAGCTCCGCACGGCGGCCAAGGCCGACATCTTGATTCGCGGACTCGCTCGAATCGGTATCGTCGCGCTTGTCGATGAAGCGACCGGATTCCAGCGCGAGCGCGCCCGCAACGCTCTGGCAGAGGTGCTTGAGGCGTTCGTTACTACGGAACTCGCTAAATGGGAGAAGACGTTCGGGGACGACTTCTATAGGGAGATGTTCCGTATCCGCGGCTGGGATCCGAATGACTTCTTGAAGCGGCCGGGAGTCGTCGGCCGTTGGACGACCGACATCGTCTACAAGCGGCTCGCTCCAGGTGTGCTGCAACGGCTCCAGGAGGTAATTCCGAGGGACTCCAAGGGCCGGTTGAAGTTCCATCTGCATCGCGGACTCACGCGCGACAAGGGCTACATGTCGCTCAAGGAGCACCTCTCCTCCGTGACGACTATCATGAGGCTGACACGCGACGGGGACTGGAAATGGTTCAAGGAGCAGTTGGACAAGCTCCACCCGCAGTACCCCAATCAGCAGCTCCTGCCCTTCATGAAGAAGCGCAAGGATTCCGGCGTGGGGGATGACGACGAGCAGGACGATTAGGCCCATGTTGAATGCGTTGAGGGCTGTGCCTTACCGCACAGCTCTAAACACTTTTCCGCAAGCCGGCCTCTCTGAGCGAACCGCTGGGAAGTACAAGTCGTTCGAGACCTCAGCCAATCACCCGCACCCCAATCTCCCCGCTGCCTCGTCGCTCGGGCCCCCGCTCGCGCTGGCACGCCAGGGCGACTGCCCAGAACTTGTCCGCGTGCCCGCGGTTGGTGCGCTCGGCGTCGAAGGACACCTTGCCGGAGGGGAGCACGCGACGCTTGATGGAGTGAATCTGCCCGACAAGCTCACGCTGGCGCGGCAGCGTGACATCGCGGCGCTGGAGGAGAATCTTGAAGTCAGTCGCCCAGCGCTCCTTGGCCTCGTTGGTGAAGTTCTCCTCCACCACCTGGGGGAAGTCGCGGGCGAGGTTCTCCGCGAGATTCATTCCGATGCCACTGCGGTCGACGCTGAGGCGCGCCATGGGAAGGACGGAGAGGAGTCTTCGGAGGTGGGCCTCCTGCTCAGCGAAGGGCACACCCTCGAAGCTCTTCAGCATGCGGCACGTGAAGCGGCCCGCCACCTCTTCGAAGACGGCCAGCTCGGAGCGGTCTCGCGTGCGGCCCACGTCGAAGCCCGCCACCAGGCGGCCCTGGGGCACGGGCATGTCGGACGCGTCCTGGGCCAGCGGCAACTCGTCGGTGGTGCACGGGAGGATGAGCTCGTAGGGGAGGAAGCTGTAGGACTCGTCGACGTAAAAGGCATTCGAACTCCTGCTGGAAATCCTCCTGCGGCAGGGAGTCGAATTGCTCGGTGAGGACTGGGCGGCCGAAGCGAGCGACGCGCTCTTCGGTGGACATGAGAGGGGCTTCCACTGAGGCCCGCCGCACGTCGAGGGAGAAGAAGCGGCATAGCCACCAGGGCACCAGTTGGCGGGTGTGGTGCGGGTACTTCCGCAACTCCTGGGTGTCTATCTCCCAGAAGATGCCTCGCCGGCCGAGCGGGGTGCTGCCCCCTGTGAGTTGTCCATGCGAGCGCAGGATGAGGGCGGTGCTGCCTGTATAGACTTCGCGGTCGTTGACCAGGTGCGCCAACTCGTCGAGGTAGACATCGCCGCGCTTGCCGCGCGGAGGCTTGGCGGGAACGGAGATGATGCGCGAGAGGCGCCGGCCTCGGGAGTTCGACTCGAAGGCCAGCTCCGTCTTGGCATCCGTCACGAGCTTCTTCTGGTAGGCGAGCGGCAGCTCCTCGTACACCTGCCGGGCGATGAGCACCTTCTCGACGGCGTCCGAGAGGTTGTACGAAACGAAGACCGCCGTGTGGCCGTCGCGCAGGTGGCACCGCGCCAGGGCCTCGAGGGCGAAGAGGAAGGAGAAGCCCACCTGGCGGCTCTTCGCCACCCACCTGAATCGGGAGCGGTTGCCGAGAAAGGACTGCTGGTACGGCTCCAGCACCACCGGCTCGCTGTCGTAGTTGCACAGGCCGGAGATGAAGCCCGACTCGGTGGCCAGCCACTGGGTGAGGTCAGCCTCGGTGCGCTTGACGATGCTGAGTGTCACGGTGTCCTCCTTCAGCCAAGGCCAACGGAAAACGCCGAGGAGCGAGCGGCGTCCTCCAGGACGCCGAGCACCTCGGGCCGCCAGAGGAGTTGGTAGGCGGCATGGCCGTTGCGGCTGAAGGGAACGGCCTCGGCGTAGTCCCGGCCCGCGTCCGTCAGCTCCCATTCCTCACGCTCGTTGCGCCGCTGGAGGCCGCATGCTTCCAGGCGGAGGTTCATCTTCCGGGCGGACAGCCTCACCTTCTGGCCGAGCTGCGTGGCGTTGAGCCGCGCGGGGGGCTCGGCGGCAGCCGGCAGCCCCCTGCGATGGGGCTCCATCGTCAGCCCCGTGTCTCGGTGGATGGCATCGAGAGCGCAGGCCGCTGCCAGCTCCGGCTTGAGGCCTGGAACGAAGGAAGCGAGCGTCCTGGCCACTTCCAGGTGGGCCAGCACCTGGACTTGGAGCGGCGGGGGCAGCGTTGGGAGTGGCTGTGGTGTCGGTGCGCCTGGCGCCGTGTAGCTGCCCGTCTTGCGGAGGGTAGGGAGCACCTCGTGCGCGAGCCAGCGCTTGAAGCGCTCCGCTCCCGCCACCCGACTGGTGAAGACGATGCGGTACACGCCGGGCTCATTGACGGTGGCGACCTTCTGGAGGCCGCCAGGGGTGTCGGTAGTGCCGACGCCCTTTTCATCGTCTCCCAGTCGGCCCAGGGCGTCCCGGCTGTTGGCGATGCCGAGGGCAGCACAGACGTCTGCGGCGACGAACCATGGCTCACCCCGCTCGTCCATGGAGACCCGGATGCGGTGTGCCTCGAAGTTGAAATCGGCCAGCTGATGCACAGTGACTCCTTTCGGGAAACGCCGAGTCCGCGCGGGGCCCGGCTCAAGAATGCGCAGCGTGGTTAATGACTTGTCTTGTTGGGGCGACAGAGCGTGCATGGCCACGTCCTCTTCACGAAGGAGCCGCCATGTCTGCCTATGCTGCTGTCGCCCGAGCCCCGCGCACCCTCACGGAGAAGGAGGTGGCGCTGCTGCTGCGCGCCACGGGGCTGCACAAGGATGGATTCAGGGACCACTGCCTCTACAGCCTCGCACTGGCCTCGGGCCTGCGTGAGCACGAGCTGGTGGCCCTCAACATCGGCGACGTCTTCGACGAGCGCGGGCGCGCACGCCGGCACGTGACGCTGACCGTCTTCAAGGGCAGCCGCCGGCACCCGGGCCCCCAGGAGGTTGTCCTCTCGGACACGGTGCGCGCGAAGCTGGAGAAGCTGCTGCGCCTGAAGCGCGCGCAGGGGCATGACGTGAGCCCCCAGGCGCCGCTCTTCCTGAGCCGCAAGGGCCTGCGCCTGTCCACGCGGCAGGTGCGCCACGGCTTCGCGGTGTGGCAGGTGCGCGCGGGCCTGGAGCGGCACCTGAACTTCCACGCCGTGCGCCACACCGCATGCACCGGGGTGTACCGAAGGACGAAGGACATCCGTCTCACCCAGAAGTTCGCGAGGCAGCGAAGCGTCGACTCCACTGCCATCTACACGCACTCCTCGGAGGACGAGCTGGTGCGCGTGACGAACGACTTGCCCTGCTGATGGGGCACGCCGCCTCCGCGCTGAGCGCCCGCGAGAGCCCCTGGTTGGGCCGGGGTGCCGCGCGGAGGCGGTGAGGGGCAGGCGTGCGCAAGGCTCGCGCGGGCCGCCCCAAGCGCAGCCGGCGAAAGTGAACAGCGCGAGGCGTTCACTTACCGAGCGCAAATGAACAGGGGAGGGGTGTTCACTTTTTCGGGGGTGACTCTCTCGAAAAGGGCCCCAGATACATGCCCCGGCGGCGAGGCCCACACGAAAGATCGCACCACCCCCCACCCTGGCGTCAGGGGTAGGCGGGGTAGGCGTGCTGGCGTCATTGGTAGGCATGGTTGCGCCCGGCCGGAGCAGGCGGTGAAGGTGACTGGGGACGAGCTGGACCGCGCGATGGGGGGCAGGCGGCCCCAACCAGCGGAAAGCGGCAATCGGCCTCGGCGCTTCGGCCCTTCATGAGGCCTCGTAAGCGCGCGAAACAGCGTGGGGGCGGTGACGCCGAATGGCCGCCTTTACGCATTTTCGGCCATTCGGCTCGGCCCTGGTAACGGGACGCGCGCCCAGGTGCGCGCGGGGCGGAGTGTGGGGGCACGGAGGGCTTGGCTCGGAGTCGTGGGGCTCACGAGGAGGACAAAGGCCTGCGGCCCGAAGCGCTGGGGGACACGCGCGCACGAAAGGGGCTCCACGCGGCGACAGGCGCGGCGCCCGGGGCTGCCCGGGGGCGCGCGCCAGGTGGGCCACGTGGCGGCCAGCGGGGCTTCGGCGG
>NZ_VHLC01000139.1:0-18869 GCF_006547355.1 Myxococcus sp. AB036A
AGGCAGGTGCCCCCACCCACGAGCCGGCTGCCCCTCTCCGTGCTCCGGCCACCGGTCCTGGTGGGCCGCGAGCCCGAGTGGGCGCGGATGGAGGCCGCCTGGGAGGCGGGGCAGACCATCTTCATCGCTGGCGAGCCGGGCGTGGGCAAGACGCGCCTGGCCCATGACTTCGCGGCGTCGCGGGGCAGCTACCTGCTGCTGGAGGCGCGGCCCGGCGAACAGAGCGTGCCCTACGCCTCGCACGTGCGGCTGGTGCGGCAGATGCTGGCCCGGGTTCCCGACCCGGATCTGCCGCGCTGGGTGCGGCGCGAGCTGGCGCGCCTGCTGCCGGACCAGGCTGGACAGGAAGGTCTGCCCCCGCCCATGGCGGACGAGGCCGACCGCAGCCGCTTCCTGGAAGCGCAGTGCCAGCTCGTCTACCAGCTCGCGGCCAGCGTGGACGCCATGGTGGCCGACGACCTCCAGTTCATGGACAGCGCCACCGCGGAGTTCGCGGTGCTGATGCTGTCGCGCCGCCACGCGCCCGAGCCCGGCGGCCGCTTCCCGCGCTTCATCGACACCTACCGGACGGATGAGCTGTCGCCCCAGGCCACCGTCTTCGTCCAGCAGCTGGTGACCGCGGGGCTGGCCATCCTGGTGGAGTTGCAGCCCCTGGGCTCCTCGGCGGTGGGCGCGCTGCTCCAAAGCCTGGAGCTTCCCGGCGCGGAGAAGCTGGTGCAGGACGTGACGAGGCACACCGGCGGCAACCCGCTCTTCATCACCGAGACGCTGAAGTACCTGCTGGAGACCGGCGGCCTGGAACGCGGCTGGCCCGAACACGTCCCCGCCTCCGGCCGGGGCCAGCAGCTCATCCAGCAGCGGCTGGAGCGGCTGTCCCCGTCCGCGCTGCTGGTGGCCCGGCTGGCGGCGCTGGCGAAGACGGACTTCACGCTGGAGCTGGCCAGCGAGGTGCTGGAGATGAACCCGCTGGCGCTCGTCACGCATGTGGCGGAGCTGGAAGGCGCGCAGATTCTGAGGGGCGAGCGCTTTACCAATGACTTGCTCTTCGAGGTGGTGCGCCAGGGCGTCCCCGGCGCGCTGGGTACGCTGCTCCACCGCCGGCTCGCCGTGGCCCTGGAGCAGCGCGGCGCCGCGCCCGTCGTCGTGGCCCAGCACTGGCTGGACGGCCACGAGCCACGCCGCGCGGCCCCCTTCCTCGTCTCCGCCGCCAACGCGGAGGCCGCCGCCCTGCGCCACCTGGAGGCCGCCCTGCTCTATCACCGCGCCGCCGCGCTGCTGGACGAGACGGGCCTCTCCGAAGAAGCGGCGCTCGTGCGGGGCCGCGTACGCAACATCCCGACCGCGTAGCCGGCTCGGCTCAGCAAGGCGCCGCCGTCACCTCGCGCGCCACGTCCAGGAAGGCGCGGAAGGCGGGCGACACCTGCGCGCGGCTGGGGAAGTAGAGGAAGAAACCCTCCACACGCGCCGCGTAGGGCTCCAACACCAGGCGCAAGGTGCCGCGCGCCAGCTCCGCCTCCACGGACGGCTCGAACACGTAGGCGAGCCCCAGGCCCGCTTCCGCCAGCTCCACGTGCGCCCTCCAATGCGCGCTGACGAACGGCCCGCGCACCGGCACGCGCCAGCTGCGCTGCCCACGCTCCAGCTCCCACGGGTAGATGGAGCCCGTCGTCTCGGAGCGGATGCAGAGACAGTCGTGCGTCAGCAAATCCGTGGGCCGCTCGGGCGTGCCCCGCCGCTCGAGGTACGCGGGCGCGCCCACCACGACGAAGCGAGTGCTGCCCGACAGGCGCACCTGCACCATGTCGCGCTCCAGCGCCTCCGACATTCGGATGCCGGCATCCAGCCCCTCCGCCACCACGTCCACCAGCCGGTCTTCCACGCGCAGGTCCACCTCCACGCGCGGGTGGCGCCGGAGGAAGCGCGCCAGGATGGGCGTCACCACGGGCGTGACGGCGACGGTGGGCACGGTGAGACGCACCGAACCAGACACCTCGCCCGGCCGGGCGGTGGCCGTCTTCAGGGCATCGAGCGCCTGCTCCACGGGCGGCCCTGCGGACTCCAGCAGGCGGCGGCCCGCGTCCGTGAGGGACACGCTTCGCGTGGTGCGGGTGAGCAGCACCACGCCCAGCCGCTTCTCCAACTGGCGGACGGACTGGCTCAGCGCGGACGCGGACACGCCCAGCTCCGAGGCGGCCGCGGCGAAGCTGCGCTTGCGCCCCACCACCAGGAAGGCATTCAGGGCATTGAGCGGCGTGAAGGCCATTGTGAAGATTTCCTAAGCAGCGCGTCCCGATTTCGCCTGTTACGCGCGCGCGAGCGCGGACGCATATTCCGTTCCGCCGAGCAGTGACAACACCCCAAGGCCAGGAGAGCACCCCTCATGATTCCCGTTCGCGGCTATGCCGCCCAGGACGCCAAGTCCCCCCTCGCCCCGTTCCAGTTCGAGCGCCGCGAGCCCGGCCCCAGCGACGTGCAGATTGAAATCCTCTACTGCGGCGTCTGCCACTCCGACCTGCACCAGGCGCGCGACGAATGGGGCGGCTCCCGGTTCCCCATGGTCCCAGGCCACGAAATCATCGGCCGCGTGGTCCGCGTGGGGGACCAGGTGAAGAAGGTCAAGGTCGGGGACATGGCCGGCGTCGGCTGCATGGTCGACTCCTGCCGCACCTGCCCCAGTTGCCAGGAGGGCCTGGAGCAGTACTGCGAGAAGGGCAACGTCCAGACGTACAACGGCAAGGAGAAGGACGGGCAGACAGCGACCCAGGGCGGCTACAGCGAGGCCATCGTCGTGGACGAGGCCTTCACGCTGAGGATTCCGGAGAACCTGGACCCGGCCGCCGCCGCGCCGCTGCTGTGCGCCGGCATCACCACGTACTCGCCGCTGCGGCACTGGAAGGTGCAGCCGGGTCAGCGCGTGGGCGTGGTGGGCCTGGGCGGACTGGGCCACATGGGCGTGAAGCTGGCCAAGGCCATGGGCGCCCACGTCACCGTCTTCAGCCACACCGACCGCAAGAAGCAGGACGCCGCGCGCCTGGGCGCCGACGCCGTCGTGGTCTCCTCGAACAAGGAGGAGATGGCCGCGCAGACGGGCGGGTTCGACTTCATCCTCGACACCGTCTCCGCACAGCACGACATCAACGCGTACCTGCGGCTGCTGCGACGGGACGGCCACCTGGTCCTCGTCGGCGCCCCGGAGAAGCCGCTCGACGTCCGCCCCTTCTCCCTCATCCCCACGCGGCGGAGCTTCTCGGGCTCAATGATTGGGGGTATCCAGGAAACGCAGGAAATGCTAGACTTCTGCGGCAAGCACAACATCGTCTCCGACATCGAGCTGATTTCCATCCAGCAGGTGAACGACGCCTACGAGCGGCTGCTGAAGGGAGACGTGAAGTACCGGTTCGTCATCGACCTCGCGAGTCTGCGGAAGTAGCCGCCCGGGAGCTCCGGCTCCCACCTCGCGGGACAACAGCCGATAGGCAACGACTGCCCCGGCTCGAAGTCGCGCCCCGCCCACCGGCCCTGGAGGGCAGGACAGTGCACGCCATTGCACATCGTCCTGCCCCATTGGTCAGGTGCCTGCTCGCCGTTCGGTGCGAATTCTCAGAGCATGACTACGACGATTGCGCAGGCCGGTTTCGTGAAGGTGACGTCCCCGTACCCCGAGGAGCAAGAGTTGTTGGATCCGGCGCTCGCCGCCCCCACGCCCCAGAAGGCAGCCCAGCTTCGCCAGAAGGCGAGCCATTGGCTCAGCCGCGCACAGAAGGAACTGCACGACGCCATCTTCGCGCGGGACGGCTCGGAGGCCGGGCTGGACCGTTACGCCAGCGCCCGCGCGGAGCTCGACTCGGCGGAGACGTGGGCCCTGCGCGTCGCGGAAGCCTTCTCCATGCGCCGTGATTGACGAAGCGCCGGGAGCCCCGGCGCTGGACGGCGGCGCCGGGTACGCCAGCGAACGTCACGCCACCCGAGCGGAAGCCTCGGTCCGTTCGGCCTGGGTGCCCTCCGGCAGCGATACCGGCAGCGGCACCGGAGCGGGGCGCTGGCCGTAGGGGAAGTAGTCCTTGAGCTTCAGCATGTGCTTCTCGAAGAGGTTCCAGCTCACCAGCGCGAGCCCCAGCGAGAGGCCCGCGGCCACCACGTAGAACACCAGCTGCATGGGCATGTCCGAGCCCGCCACCGTCTTCAGCGGCGTCTTCAGCACCGTGCGGCGCAGGATGGCGTCCAGCGGCGAGTGGATGAGGTAGATGGCGTAGCTGTACTTGCCGAAGGTGAGCAGCAGCCGCGTCGTGAGGAAGCGGTACAGGACGTGGCCCTTGGAGACGGCCACCGCCTTGTACACGCACACGGCGTAGAGCACGGCGATGGCGGTGTAGCCGCCCGTGCGCTTCACCAGCTCGAAGGTAGGGCCCACCGGCAGCACCACCAGCGCGAGCACCACCGGCACCGAGGCCCAGACCGCCCAGCGCATCCACGGGAACGCCTTCAGGCCCAGCCCTTCCGGGTGGCGCAGCGCCATCGCGAGCAGGCCACCCATCGCCAGCGAGTCCACGCGGCAGAACGTCACCACGTAGGTGCTCTCGATGCTGGCCCCGTACAGCGTGAGCCCCACGCGCACCAGGATGGCCGTGGCGATGGTGCCCAGGCACAGCCGGATGGCGCCCCGGTACGACACCGCGGCGATGAGGAAGGGCCAGACGATGTAGAACTGCTCCTCGATGGCCAGCGACCACACCACGCCGAGGATGGGGTGCGTGGTGTCCACCCACAGTTGGTAGAAGTTGGAGAAGTACAGCAGGTACCAGACGGCGCCGTCGGTGGTGATGCGCTCGTCCAGGCCCAGTCGGCCCGCCAGCGATGGCAGCACCAGGAACGACACCGCCAACGCCAGGTAGTAGAGCGGGAAGATGCGCAGGAAGCGGCGCATGTAGAAGTTGCGGAAGAAGTACGGCTGTCCCTTCGCCTCCCAGAGGATGCCGGTGATGAGGAAGCCGGAGAGGACGAAGAACAGGTCCACGCCCGTCCATCCGGCGCCGGCCAGCCACCACGTCACGCGTCCCGCCACGCTCTGGTCGCTCAGGTGGGTCGTGTGGAAGAACACCACCAGCAGGACGGCGAGGCCCCGCACACCGTCCAGCACGGGCAGGTGACCCTGCAGGCGCGGAGCGTGCGCCGTGGGTGCATCCACACGGCCAGAGTTCAAGGACATGAAAGTTCTCTTATCAACAACGACTGTCATTCAACAAGACCACCACCCGGCGTGCGTGGGATTGCGGTTCGGGGTGTCAGTCCTGCCACCAGGCAGTCGGGCGCGGGAAAAACGCACGCGCGCGTGAAACTCCCGGGCCGCCCGTGACACCTTGGTGCCGTGGCCCTCCTTTCCGCGATGAAAATGGTGCTGGCAGGTGCGCCCCCGTCCGACACGGACCGGGAGCGGACGTTGCTGCGCCGGGCGCGCACGGGTGACCCCGCGGCCTTCCGCTGGCTGTTTGAACGGCACGCCGCGGGGGTGTGGCGCTTCTTGAAGGACTTGCTGCGCGACGAGGCCGCGGCGGACGAAGCCACGCAGGAGACCTTCGTCCGCGCCCATGCGCGGCTGGGCGCGCTTCGCGACGAGGACCGGCTGGGGGCGTGGCTGCTGGGCATCGCCCGGCACGTGTACCTGGAGTCGCTGCGGCACCGGGGCGTCCACGTGGACATGGACGATGAAGTCCATGGCAGCCAGGTGGAGGCGGTGCTGCCCACGCCCACGCCAGAGGACCTGCTCCTGGACCGGGAACTGGAAGGATTGCTGGCGGGCGCGCTGGGGACGCTGCGCGAGGACCGGCGCGCGGCGCTGCTGCTGCGCATCGACCACGGCCTGCCCTACGAGGAGATTTCAGCGGTGATGGGCTGGTCGCTCCAGAAGGTGAAGAACGAAATCCACCGCGCGCGGCTCCAACTGCGCGAGCACCTGGCCGCACACGTTGGAGGCCACTCATGAGCGCTTGTCGCGAAACCGAACTGGACGCGCTGCTGGCCGACGAACTCTCCCCCGAGGACGCCGCGCGGGTCCGCGCTCACGCCCAGGCCTGCCCCGCCTGTCAGCACGCGCTGAGCTGGCTGCGCGCGGAGCGTGGGTGGATGGCGCAGCGCGCGCGGCGCATGCCGGCGCGGCCCGCCCTGGACTTCGCCGCGTTGGAGTCCCGGCTGCGAAAGCCCGTGGTGCCCGCCGCCCCGAAGGTCAGCTGGATGCACTGGGGGAAGATGCTGACCGCGGCCCTGGCGTCGGTGGCCTTCGTGGGCATCACCACGCTCCAGGTGACGCGCCTCCCAAGCGCCGACGAGCCCTGGCCCCGGAACGACGCGCTCACCACCGCCACCCGGGCCGTCGACTGGTGTGACGACCCTTCACGGGAAGCCGTGGCGGCGCTGGAAGCCCGCGTGGGGGCGTGCCTGGTGGCCTCCCCCCTGATAACCCTGCGCTGACGCTGGCCGCGGTGACCTACGGCGCCGGGGTCAGCTGGCCCTCAGCGTGCTGGACGGCCTCCACCGCATCCACCAGGCCGTTGCCGTAGTTCGGATCCCACCCGGCCGGCCCCAAATCCCGGGCCGTCTCGAGCAGGGCTTTGCGCACCATCTCCGCATTGAGCTGCTGGGGATTCAGGCTCCACACCAAGGCCGCCACCCCGGCCACGTGCGGCGTCGACATGGAGGTGCCCGTCTGCAGCGTGTAGTCCAGACCGGTGACGTCCAACGTCACGTCCTGCCCCATGAGCTCGCGAAGCACGTTGGCCGACTCCAAGGACACGGAGACGGTGGGCACCCACAGCTTGGACGGCCCGTTGAGCGTGAAGTTGCCCGTGCCCTCCTCGGCGGTGTGGTTGCCGATGATGACGGCCTTCGCTCCGGCACGGACGGCGTTGCGCACCTTCTCCTCGAAGAGGATGCCGCCGCCGCGGTCAACATAGGCGACGAAGCCATCACAGGTGGCGGCCTCTCCACAGTCGGAGATGCTGCTGCCCAGGCCGCAGTTCACCATCCGCCCCGAATAGGCGCCCACGGCCGAGAACTCCAGGGGGTTGGACGCGAACTGCTGGCCGCTCGCGGCCACCTCGCCATACGGCGCCCCGCCGATGATGGTGGCGCTCAACACGCCCACGCCGGGGGCCACCAGGTTGATGCCCTGGCCGTACTGGGAGAAGCTGGCCCACTCCCCCGAGAAGGTCACCGCGCCCACGCCCACCACGGAGTCGTACCCGGCGGGGAAGGACACCTCGCCCGCGCCGGAGTTGCCAGTCGCCGCGATGGCCAGCACGCCATTCGCCTTGGCCTGGTTGAAGGCCAGCTCCTCGGCCTCGTTCTTCGACACGGCGCCCAGCGACAGCGACACGATGTTCGCCCCCTGCTCCTGGCACCACTGGAGCGCGGCGATGACATTCAGGGTGTCGCCCGTGCCGCGCTCGTTCAGCACCCGAGCAATCAGCAGCGACGCGGTGGGGGCCACGCCCACCGTGCCGTTGGGGTCCTCGCCCAGCCGCACCCGGCCGCCCCCGCCCAGCTGCGCGGCGATGGTGGCCGCGGTGTGCGTGCCGTGTCCGCCGCCCCACAGCAGCACGTTGCCCTTCGAGTCCACCTGCGCGTCCAGGGCCAGCGCGTTGGCGGACCCGTTGATGAAGTCCTTACCTCCGATGAAGGCGGCCTGCAGCTCCGGGTGGCGGTTGTCCCAACCACTGTCGATGACACACACCTTGATGCCCGTGCCCGAAGGCCGGCCCTCATCGAGGACACCGTCGTCGTTGAAATCCCAGACCTTGTTGGCCCGCACCATCTTCAGGCCGTCGGTGTACTCCCCCACGGAGCCCACGGTGTTGGGGGGCGGCCGAGGCTCCGCGCCCAGCCACGCCTGCGCGGGCAGCGGTGGCCGCGACATGCCGAGCGCATACACCGGACGGTTCGGCGACACCGACACCACGTCCGGATTCCGGGCGAGCGCCGTGCGCACCTCGGGAGACACCCGGGCGGACAGCATGTTCAGCGACGGGACGCGCTGCTTCACCTGGCCTCCAGCGCGCGTCACCTCGTTGGCGAAAGCATCCGTGTTGGCCTGCGCGGAGGCGAAGACGCGCTGCCGGAAGGCGATGATGACGTCCTCCCCGCCATCGTCCGTCAGGGCCGCCTCGCTTCGCGCCGCGGACACCACCGCCGGCCACTGGGACGCCCCCTCGGTACCAGGGCACGCCTTGGGCTCCTGCTCCGAGCCACATGCCATCAGCCCCCCGACCAGACCCAGCCAGACGCAACGCTTCATTTCACGCTCCTCGAGTGCCCCGTCCAGCAGGCGTCGTACGTCACGGCGCGGCTGATGGATTTCCAGGGACGCGCATGAACGGGAGGACACCTGATTCCGTTCCCGGAGCGCAAGTTAACCACGCCAGCGAATCGGCCGCTCGCGCCCCTGTCCGTGGCAGGACGTGCCCGGCGAGCAGCCGACAGGGGAGCGTTCGCCCTTTCACGCCTCGGCTGGATCCACGCCGAAGAGGCGGAGCGCATCGGCGGCATAGACGTCCAGCTGCCGTTGTGTCTCCGCGGCGTCCCAGCCCAACCGGGGCGCCATGACTTCGGCCGCCACACGCGCGGCCGCCTGCCCCTGGTCGCGCGTCTCGAACGCCACCTTGAGGCGGCGGATGAGCAGGTCCGACAGGGTGTGCACCAGTTCGTGGGTGACACCCCAGGCGGCCTCGGCGGCCCGGTAGGGAAGCCCCTCGGCGAGCGGCCGGGACAACGCGGCGTCCTCTCGCGTCAGGGCCCACACGCGGCGCCAGCGGCTGCCATAGGCGCGCACCAGGTGGACGGCTGTGGCGTCGTCTCCCACCTCGGCGCGCGCCGCGGCGAACTCGGCATCCAACGCGCGGATGTCTCCTCCCGGCAGGGGCAACACATCCGTGGGCGAGCGGCGGCGAGGCTGACCCAGGCGGCGCTCCACGGCGTCCACCACGTCGCGCGCCATGACGCGATAGGTGGTGAGCTTGCCACCGCTGATGGCAAGCACGCCGGAGGGGCTCACGTCGATGGCGTGCTCGCGGCTGGCACTGCCCGCGTCGGCCTGCGTGCCGTGGTAGCCGCTGGCCACCAGGGGACGGATGCCGGCCCACGCGCTCACCACGTCCGCGCGAGTGAGGCGCGCCTCGGGGAAGAAGGCGTTGGCGGACTCCAGCAGGTAGGCCACGTCGGACTCGCTGGCGCGGACCTCCGCGGGGTGCGCGCGCGTGGACGTCTCCGTGGTGCCAATGATGGTGAAGTTGTCGGCGGGCAGCACGAACATCACCCGGCCGTCCTTGGGGGACAGCAGCGTGAAGGCGTCGCGGTGGTTGATGCGCTCGCGCGGCACGGCGAGGTGGACGCCCTTGCTGCCGCGCACGGCCGGGCTCGCCCCATTCGGCGCATCCAGCCGGCGGATTTCATCACTCCACGGGCCAGTGGCGTTGACGAGGACCCGTGCGCGCACGGTGACCTCCTCGCCGGTGAGGTGGTCCACCACCGTCGCGCCGTGCGCGTGTCCCTGCTCCAGGACGAGCGCCTTCACGGACGCGTGGTTGAGGACGACGGCTCCCGCCTCGGACGCGCCCACGGCATTGGCCAGGGTGAGGCGCGCGTCGTCCGTGGCCGCGTCGTAGTAGCGGGCGCCGCCCTTGAGGTGGTCGGTGCGCAGGCCGGGCTCGGCCGCGTGGACCTGCCGGGCGTTGAGCCGCCGGTAGCCCTTCACGTTCCGGAAGAGGGAGAGGGCGTCGTAGAGCATGAGGCCCGCGTTGAGCTTCCAGCGGGGCACGCGGGCGCCCGCGTACACGGGCCAGATGAAGGCGAGCGGACGCACCAGGTGCGGGGCGAGCCGCAGCAGGCGTTGGCGCTCGATGCTGGATTCGAACACGAGGCCCAGGTGGCCGTGCTCCAGGTAACGAAGGCCGCCGTGGATGAGCCGGGACGAGCGGCTGGAGGTGCCGCTGGCGAAGTCGTCACGCTCGACGAGCGCCACCTTGAGGCCCCGAAGCGCGGCATCCCGCGCCGAGCCCGCGCCGGTGACACCGCCCCCGATGATGAGGACGTCGAAGGTCTCCGTGGCCAGGGCCCGCAGGCGTGCTGCGCGGGACGGAGGCGGGGGCACATCTGATTCGGAGACAACACGGCTGAGCGCGACGGATTCAGAACGCACGGCACAAGTGTAGCGGCGTTGGCCGGCGAGGGCAGCGGAAACCAATGCGCTGCGTCAAGCGCGCTACACGGAGCGAGGCGACATGTGTCCGCGAGGCACCCATCCGAGGGGGGACGGTGCCTTGCGCGTCCGGATGAAGACAGATAGGAGGCGGCCGACCCCTCCCCTCACCCTGGGCTCCACGGCCTTGTTGAACCCCCACGACCGACGCGACCTGGCCAGCCTGGGACTGATGGTCCTGGTGTACGGGCTCGTGGTGGCGCCGGGGCTGCACGCGGTGGTGGAGCACGGCGGTGGTGGTCATCACCACTCCCATGCCCATTCACACCCGCACGGGCGTGCCCACGCGCACGGTGCGGGGAACGAGCACGCACACCGTGGCGATGAGGGCGCGGGGGAACCCGCCCCCGACGATGAACGGAAGAGCGGGCACGAGCACCTGACGGGCTCCGTGGAGCACCTGCAGGCGGTCGCGCTGGCCTGGGCGGTGATGAAGCTGCCGCGCGTGCGTGAAGTGTCGTGGCTGGCGGAGCTCCAGCGAGGCCCCACGAGGGTCCCCGGCTCCGCGGTGCGCCCGACGGCGATGCCCCAGGGCCCGTAGCCGGCATCACCCTCGCGCAGTCAACGCAAGGAGCCTCGCGTGCGGAGCACGCAGGGGTCCGTGTGTCCTGCTTGCTGACTCACTTCTGAACCCGTCCCGGTGGGGTCACTCCCTGGGGCGTCGTGCGCCGCGCGAAGTCCAAGCGTGAGCAAGACGCCGCAGCATGGGGCCTGCGCCGCTGTGTGTCCGTACGTGCCCGTGCTCCTCGTTGCCGCAATGTCGTCGTGTGTCCTCGCCCTGTCGCCCTCGAACCGTCCGCCAGATGCGGCACGAGAGCCATCTCCCGCGTCCGAGCGTGCCGCGGCAGGCACGGGCACGAGCGCACATGACGACGTGCCGCCATTCGTGAACACGGAGCGCCAAGCCCCACCCGCAGCCAGCGCCACCACATCCGTGAAGTCTCCGGCGGAAGCGGACACGTCCTCAGCCAACGCGCCCGGACAGCTTCCCAAGGAAGCATCCTCCCCTCACCCCATCACCCCAACCGCCGACGTCCCCTCGTCGGAGGCAAGCTCCCATCCTCTCCCCTCGGAGCAGGAGGAATCCCTCACCAGCGCATCCGACCTCGATGCCGAGGAACCGCCGTCAAAGTCCACGGTGGTGCGCGGCGCGCGTCCCGCGCAAAGCGCGTCCGAGGTGACACTGGGCCGGGACATCTTGGACGCTGCGCCACGCAGAAACGCAGTGGATCTCCTGCGAGCCGTTCCCGGCCTCGTGGCCTCGCAGCACAGTGGAGAGGGCAAGGCCCAACAGCTCTTCCTCCGAGGCTTCGACGCGCTGCACGGCCAGGACGTGGAACTCGACGTCGGCGGCCTGCCAGTGAACGAGGTGAGCCACATCCACGCGCTGGGCTACGCGGACATCAACTTCGTCATCCCAGAGGTCGTGCAGGCGCTCGAAGTAACGGAAGGTTCCTACCGTGCCGCGCAGGGCGACTTCGCCGTCGCGGGAACCGTCCGCATGGACCTGGGCGTCGCCGAGCCCGGCGTCCACCTCCTGGGTACACTCGGCCAGTACGGCCAGCGTCGGCTCGTGGCCACGGTGCGACCGGGAGACGACGCGGGAACCTTCGCCGCGGTGGAGCTGGGTGAAGGCAGAGGCTTCGGCGCTCAGCGGGGCTACGGCCGCGCCTCGCTCCTCGCGCAGGCCAATGCGACGCTCGGAGATGGGCTGACGGTCCGCGCACTCGCAGGCAGCTACGTCACGCGCTTCGACTCCCCGGGCGTGGTGCGCGAGGACGACCTGCTTTCGGGCCGCAGCGACTTCTTCTCCGCCGCCCTGGGCCGGCAAGGCGGCTCGGTGTCACGGCACCAATTGCTGCTCGGCGTGGACCTGCCGCGCACGGGGAACGGGCGCACGAAGCTGGAGGTCTTCGGCATCCTCTCGGACCTGCGGCTGCGCAACAACTTCACGGGCTTCCGTGTCGACGAGCGCGGTGACGGCCTGGAGCAGACGAACAACGCCACCACGCTGGGCGCCCGCGCCGAGCATCGGAGGTCCGTGACGGCCTTCGGCCGCCCGGTCGCGCTGGAGCTGGGACTGGGCGCACGGCGAGACAGCGTGGAGCAGACGCAGCGGCGCTACCGCGAATCCGACGGAACCTTTTTCTCCGACGAGATTGACGCGGCCTTCACCCAGACGGACGTCTGGGGCTGGGCCGAGGCCCGCATGCCACTGGGCCGCTGGAGCTTCCGGTTGGGGGGGCGCGCGGACGCGTTGGGTGTGGAGGTCTTCGACGCGCTCGCCTTCCGGGACCCGCGTTACTACGACGGACAGGGCTATTCGCGCAGTGCCTTCGGCGTCCACCTGGGCGCGAAGGCGGGCGTGGAGTACGCGCTGGGAGATGACGCGGACGCCTGGCGCCTGTTCGCCAGCTACGGTAACGGTTTCCGCTCGCCGCAGGCGCGCAGCCTCTCGGGGGGCGAGCGCGCCCCCTTCGTCTCCATCCGAGGCGCGGAGCTGGGCTCGCGCAAGGACGGCGAGCACTGGGCCCTGCAGCTCAGCCTCTTCGGCTCGCAGGTGGACAACGACTTCTTCTTCGACCACACCGTGGGCACGACTGTGTACACGGGCCAGACGCTGCGCTCGGGCGTCTCCGCCGCGCTCCAGGCCCGTCCACTGCCAGGGCTCGTCACCTCGGTCAGCGCCACGTTCGCCCACGCCTACGTGCGAGCCTCGGACACGCTGCTGCCCTACTTCGCGCCCTTCGTCGCGCGCGCCGACGTAGGCTGGGACGGCCCGCTGACCTGGACGGGGTTCGGTGGCAGCACGCTGTCGCTGGGCACGGGGCTCACCTTCATCGGTCCACGCCCGCTGCCCTTCAGCGAGCGCAGCGCCACCGTGTTCCTCGCGGATGCGCACGTCGCCATCCGCCGGGGCGAGCTGGGGCTGAGGCTGGAGGTCTCGAACCTGCTCGACGCGCGCTGGAGGGATGGCGAGTTCGTCTACGGCTCGCGCTTCGACCCTGCCACCGCGGCGAGCCTCGTCCCGGCAAGACATTTCACCGCGGGGTCGCCTCGGATGGCCTCGCTCTCCCTGGAGGTCCACCTATGAATCGCAGACACATCCTCACCGGCGCGCTGGCCCTGGCCGCCTCTGCCACGGTCCTGAACGGCTGTGGCAGCGAAGCGGAGCGGCGCACCTTTCCCGTGGAGGTGACGTCCACCCCCATGACGGGCGCCAACGAGCGAGGCTGGACAGTGACGGTGGAGTCCGCGCACCTCTCCGTGGGCCCGGTGCGCTTCTTTGAAGGCCGCGCGCTGACGGCCCGCCGCTTCGACTGGTACACGCTCATCGGCGGCACAGCCCATGCGCACCCCGGACACTACTCACCGGGCGACGCGCTGGCCGAGATGCTGACCACCCACACCGTGGACCTGCTCACCGGCGCCACGCTGGGCGACGCGAGCGCGGTGACGGGCGAGTACGGCTCCCTGGAGCTGACGCTGACGGCCCCCACGCAGGCCACAGACGCCCAGGGCGTTCTGAGCGGCCAGGCGATGCGCGTCCGCGGCACGGCGCGCAACGCGGAGGGCGTCGAGCGGCGCTTCGACGCGCTGACGAGCCTGCCCAAGCCCATCCAGGGCGTGCGCTTCGAGAAGTCGCTGGGGATGGAGGCGGGCCGTGTGCGCATCGCCGTGAAGCTGGGGACGTGGCTGGGCCGCATTGACTTCGCCACCGCGACCGATTTGGACGCGGATGGCGTCTACACTTTCCCCGCCGACAGCCAGGCGCAGAACGCGCTGATGCGCGGCGTGGAAGACACCACTGCCTACGTCGTGACGTGGGTGGAAGGAGCTGCGCAATGAAGAAGTGGATGCTGGGGCTTTCCTGTCTGGGACTGATGGCGTGCAGCGACGGCGCGGGCACGGTGACGTTCACCACCTATGGCGAGGACTACATCGAGAAGGAGATTCCCGCGGCCGTGGGTGGCGAGGACGGCATCGTGGACGGCTGGACGGTGCGCTTCAGCAAGTTCCTCGTGGTGCTCGGCGAGGTGAAGGTCGGCAACCACGACGAGACCGCCATCGAGATGACGCAAGCGCGGGTATTCGACGTGCACAAGCCCGGCCCGGTGGTGGTGGAGACGTTCCGCGACGTACCGGCCCAGGAGTGGGACCACGTCAGCTTCGCCATCGCGCCCAACGCCAACGCGGTTGCAGGCAACGCGGACGCCGCGGACGTCACGCGGATGAAGGACGGCGGCTACTCCGTCTACCTGGAGGGCACGGCGACCAAGGGCGCGCAGACCAAGCGCTTCGCCTGGGGCTTCACCACCAACACCGTCTACGAGCACTGCGAGAGCCCGGGCCTGGGCGCGGGCGTCACGGTGCCCAAGGACGGCGAGGAGACGGTGCAGCTCACCATCCACGGCGACCACCTCTTCTTCGACGACCTGCAGTCGCCGGACGCGAAGATGCGCTTCGACGCGCTGGCCGCCGCGGACAGCATGGGCATCGCGGGTCCCGACGGAGAGGTGACGCTCGAGGAGCTGGCGGCGGTGGACCTGACGGAGCTGCCGTCGGGGCAGTACGGCACGGGTGGCGTGGGCAACGTGCAGACGCTGCGCGACTTCGTCACGGCGCTGACGCGCAACCTGGGGCACTACCGCGGCGAAGGTGAGTGCGAGCCCCGGGCGCGCTGACCACGCGGAGGGATGCTGGCGCGGTGGCACGAACGGCAGGCCACCGCGCCAGCATGAGCCCCCAGGCCCGGGGCCGACCCTCCCTGGGCCTGGAGCCTTCAAAGCTCAGCTCTTGTTGTGCGAGGAGCCAGACGAGTTCGCCGCGGGGTTCCCCCCCGTCGAGTTGTTCCCGCTGTTGTTGCTCCCGCCGTTCGGGTTGTTGCCCGACTGCCGAGGGCTATTGGGGTTCATTTGGTTGGAGCGGTTGTCCTGCGACGCCTTGTGCGCGGGGTTGTTGGGATTCTTGGAGTTGGCGCGCTGGTCGTTCTGGTTCTTGCCGCTGTCCTTGCTCATGGACCTACCTCGGGACTCCCCAAGCGAAAGTGCCGGGGAGGCCTGAAACTAGGAAGCGGCCCAGGTGGAAACACTCGTGCGGAGGGGTTCATCCGGTGTCGGGAAGCACACGACATCGCTCGGTGCCAGACACGGAATGCGCGAGCCGCGGCTTTGCCGGATGCGGCGGCGAGCAAGGGTGCCTACCTCGTGCCCAAGGAGGTGACGCGGCGTGAGGACGGTCACGTACGAGCGCAGTGGGCGAACGAACACAGGCGCACAGGCGCTCCGGCTGGAAGGAATGAAGCACCTGAAGGTGCTGGAGCAGGGTGAGGTGGTCAGCGAGCGCGACCTCACGGGAGCGGAAATCCAGCGCCTGGGCCCGCTCTTCGAACAAGCCAGCCGCGCCCCCGCCCCCGTCGTCATGGTTCCGCAGGCAGGTGGGCCAGACGGTCTCGCGGTGACTCTCGCGTTCGAAGACGAAGAATCCCCTCGCGTGCGCGTCGCGGCCGAGCGACTTCCA
Organism: Myxococcus sp. AB036A; assembly: GCF_006547355.1. NCBI lineage: Bacteria > Pseudomonadati > Myxococcota > Myxococcia > Myxococcales > Myxococcaceae > Myxococcus > Myxococcus sp. AB036A. Next base: position 15,767 of record NZ_VHLC01000139.1, read on the forward strand.
GCCCAGGGCGCTGGCCCCCTCTATGACGCCCTGCTCGAGGAGCTAGACCGCCTGCTGACAACCGAGCTGCATGCCCGGGCCCCGCGTCGCGCACACGCGGTGCTGCCGCACCAGTTGCGCGAAGAAGAGCAGTAGCGCCTCAGGGCCGGACGCCGCGTGTCGCCCGCCCAAGCAAGCCGCCCATCGTGCGGGCGGGAGCGAGCCTGTAGCCGGGGTTGCTGCCGAGCTCGGCTTCTGTGAAGACAGGAGCATGAGTCGCGTGCAGTTGTCCGTGCATCGCACGGTGGGAGAAGCACGGCTTCTGGCGGGTGCGCTGGAAGCCATGGGAGTTGCGGTAGAGGTGCGCGGAGAAGCCCTTGCCCCGTTGAGCGGCGAGATTCCGAGCGCGGAGACCTGGATAGAACTGTGGGTGGAGCCGCATGACCTCGAGCACGCGAAAGGCCTCCTGGCAGAGCTGCAGGAGAATCAAGAGCACGCCGAGCGGTCGGTGGAGTGTCCACGGTGCCGCGAAGAGAACCCCGGCAACTTCGAACTGTGTTGGAGCTGTGGCCTGGAGCTGCCCTCGGGGCTACGTCCAAGACTGCGGGCAGTGTAGTAGCGGGATGCATGGTGAGGCGGAGCGCGCCTCCAGGAGAATCGGCAGTGCAGGAAGCAGAGGGAGCGCATCGCCGCAGGCTGAACCGGGGGACCCGAAGCCTGCTCATCGTGTGCACCGTGGTGACGCTCATCCACCTCATTCCGCTTTTCATCTCCAGGAACATGCCCGAGCAGCAGCTGTCCATCGCACGGGCCATGTCGAGCGTGTCGCAGCGTGTCCCTTTCCTGCGGCCGCTGAAGGACGACGCCAAGGCCACGCCGGCGGAGCTGCGAGAGGCCGCGACGCTGCTGCTGGATGGGGCGCCAGATGACGCCCATGCGCTGGCCTTGGAGGCGGAGCGCCGGAATCCCCAGGAGGTCGAAACCCAGCTCCTGCTGGCGAGAATCTGCGACGTCGAGCGGATGAGCCGGTGTGTGAGCACGGCCCTGTCTCGAGCAGAGACGCTGGCCCCACGAGACGCGCGGCCGGACCTGCTCCGAGCGGAGCTACAAGAGAAGGACGGGGACGTCGTGGGCGCGGCCGAGGCGATGGAGCGGGCGCATGGAAAGGCGCCCGGCGACCCGCTGGTCGGACTGCGTTACGTCCACCTGCTGAGCGCGGCGAAGCGGGGCGAAGAGGCGCTGGCCGTCCTCCGAAAGCTTGAAGGGCGCCTGCCGCACGCCAGGCTCCTGGTGGAACAAGGCCGGGTTCACAGCCGAGAAGGTCACGACGCCGAAGCGGTGAAGCTCTTCCGCGCGGCGGTGGCCGAGGACCCGAAGCTCAGCCTGGGCTTCTTCGAGCTCGGGCTCGCCTGGCATCGGCTGGGCAAAGTGGACACCGCGGAAGAGGCTTTGCGCCAAGCGGACCGGCTGGACCCGGCAGACCCCAAGGCGATGGCGGCCCTCTGCGCGATTCAGGTCAAGGAGCGGCGCATCGACGATGCCCGGCTCACGCGAATGGACCTTGAGCGGCGCTTTTCCGGCCGGCCGGAGCTGATTCGGAAGTCCTGCAGCATCCCCTGACGCAAAGGAGCCGGGGACCTACTCCCGAGGCTCGATGCCGCGGATCTGTCGGAGCATGCGGGCGGAGTCCTTCACCTCGACGTCCACGGCTCCATCGGCGCGCTCGGTGCGCACGACGGCCTGCAGGTAGGGAACCGCCTCCGCATCACGCCCTTGATGGAAGAGCAGCTCCCCCAAAGCGAAGCGAGCCCGCGTGAGCAGGACGATGTCCTCGGCGGCGACAGCGGCATCAATGGCGTCGCTGAGAGCGGACTCGGCCATCTCCGGCTGGTTCCGGGCGAGCAGCTCACGAGCACGCTGGATGTGTTTGTCGACGTTCATGCGGAGGGAGCAAGGTTCAACCTGGTGGGGACGCAGGCCGCCTCGCCGGGATATGGGTGAGTGCCCATGGACGAGAAGCGAATCGCCGAGCTGGAAATCCGCTACATGCACCAGCAGGAACTGCTGCAGGAGCTCAGCGGCGTACTGTACGAACAGCAGAAGGTCATCGACCAGCTGCGCGCGGAGGTGGACCGGCTCAAGCAGAAGCTGGAAGCCGAGCCCGGCCTGGTGGACGCCCGTCATGACGAGCGTCCACCGCATTACTGAGGCTCAGAACTTGTAGCCGAGCCGCAGACCAATGGTCGGGTTGGGCTCCAGGTAACCCACCTCGAGACCAATGCTCGCGGCCTTGCCCTGAAGGCCAAAGCCAAACGCGGCATGCGCCCGGAAGGTGTCGCCACGGCCAAACACGAGCCAGGGTCCGACCATGCCTTCGATGTAGACGCCGGACCTAGCGAGGTTCGCACGCAGGACCAGGTCCAACGGAACACCGATGTCGTTGCCCTCGGTGATGAGCATTGCACCGAACCGAGCCCCAACAGACAGGGGCCCCGCGAGCGGCGTCTCAACGCCCAGCGTGAAGTTGAAGACCGCGCTGTCATCAATCCAATAATCAGCCCCAAGCCCGACACGGACCGCGGCCTCTGAGTTCGTGGGTACGAGGAAGAGGCCGGCCGCGAGCAGCGCGCCAAGGCAAGGACGAAGCAGCTTCATTCGAGAGGCTCCTCTCAACACAGCGGGGAGCCCACACTCAACCAAGCCGAGCGCGTCGATGCCAGCAACACGGAGCTTCAAATCATCAAAGGCAGTCGCAGCGGAAGGCAGCGACTCTCAGCGGACGGAGGACGTTCACTGCAACACGACGCGCGACGCAAGCGCTCGCGTCGCAGCTGTGGAGCCGGTTGGCGTTGCCAAGGGAGCCGCGCGAGCCGAGCACCTGCTGGTGCTGGCCACGACGGCGGCCCTGCTGACGGTGGGGGGCGTGCGCCGGCTGCGCACGCGACGCCAGGCCCAGCGCCCGCGGTGACGCGCGGAAACCCCACGCGCCCCAAAACGGAAAACCCCCGGTGTCCACGAGGGACACCGGGGGTTTCTCAAAAAGAATCCGGCAGCGACCTACTCTCCCGCGCGGTTTCCCGCGAAGTACCATCGGCTCTGGAGGGCTTAACTTCCGTGTTCGGGA
>NZ_VHLC01000013.1:0-126256 GCF_006547355.1 Myxococcus sp. AB036A
GTTCGGGGGGCGTGGCCGGGCTGGGGTTGTCCTATGACTTCATCGAGCGGCACCCGGACACGGTACCGTGGACCCTGTCCGTGGTCGTGCGGCGGGCATGGACGGGGGAGGGGAACCGGCTGGACGTCAGCCTCGACGTCACGGTGCCCCTCAATATGTTCTGGGGTACTCCCGGGGAATCCCGGGTCTCAGGCGACCGGACGGTGTCTCACCGGCACGCCACGGCGCGCTTCCGCGCACGCGCCGCGTCTTCGCTGTTCCAGAGGGAAGCCCCTCATATTATGGAGGTTCCATGAACTTCGAGTTGACCGACATCCAGCGTGAAATCCAGCGGATGACCCGCGAGTTCGCGGCCAAGGAGCTCATCCCCAACGCCCGCAAGTGGGACGAGCACCACGCCTGGCCGACCGACGCGGTGAAGAAGCTGGCCGAGCTGTCCCTGCTGGGCGTGGCCGTTCCCGAGCAGAACGGCGGCGCCGGGCTCGACAACGTCTGTTACGCCATCGCCATGGAGGAGATCAGCCGCGGCTGTGCCTCCACCGGCGTCATCATGAGCGTGAACAACTCGCTCTACTGCGATCCGATCATGAAGTACGGCACGGATGCGCAGAAGGAGCAGTTCCTGGCGCCCTTCGCCCGGGGCGAGAAGCTGGGCTGCTTCGGCCTCACCGAGCCCGAGGCCGGCAGCGACGCCGCCGCGCAGAAGACGGTCGCCGTGCGCAAGGGTGACGAGTACGTCATCAACGGCTCGAAGAACTGGATCACCAACGGCCCCAAGGCCGACGCCATCGTCCTGATGACGATGACCAACAAGGAAGCGGGCCACAAGGGCATCACCGCGTTCATGGTCCCCACGGACACCCCGGGGTTCATCCGCGCCGAGCCGGACAAGAAGATGGGCATCAGCGCCGCCTGGTCCTGCTCCATGTTCTTCGAGGACATGCGCGTGCCGGCCAAGTACATGCTCGGCAAGGAAGGCGAGGGCTTCAAGATCGCCATGAGCACGCTGGACGGCGGCCGCATCGGCATCGCGTCGCAGGCGCTGGGCATCGCGCGCGCGGCGTACGAGGAGGCGGTGCGCTACTCCGGTGAGCGCAAGTCCTTTGGCAAGCCCATCCGCGAGCACCAGGCCATCCAGTTCATGATCGCCGACATGGCCACGGAGATTGACGCGGCCCGGCTGCTCGTGTGGCGGGCGGCCCTGCAGAAGGACAAGGGCGTGCGCCACAGCGCGGAGAGCGCCATGGCCAAGCTGTACGCCAGCGAGATGGCCAGCCGCGTGGCGAACAAGGCCCTGCAGGTGCACGGCGGCATGGGCTACAGCAAGGAGATGGACGTGGAGCGCCACGTGCGCGACGCGCGCATCACGGAGATCTACGAGGGGACGAGCGAAATCCAGCGCATCGTCATCGCCGCCAACCTGCTGAGGGAGTAACCGTCATGACTCGAGCGCTTCTCTCCGCAGTCGTCCTGGCCTCGGCGGTTGCGCTCGCGCAGGGCGCCGCCCCCGCGAAGGCGCCCGCCGGTGGCAAGTCCGCCGCCACGACGCCGGCCCCCGCCAAGCGAGAAGGGCCGGACGTCGACCGGATGCCCTTCACGCCCGACTCCATCCGTCAGGTCGTCCAGTACCACCAGCGCCGCATCCAGGAGTGCTACGAGGACCACATGGCGGAGAAGGACCGGACGGTGGAGGGGCGGCTGATGACGACCTTCACCATCGACGCCAACGGTCTGGTGAAGGACGCCCGCGTGGTGAAGAAGACCAGCACGCTCAAGGACCCGAGCCTGCACGACTGCGTACAGGCCGTCCTGTCGTCCATGACCTTCCCGAAGCCTCCGGATGGCACGGACCGCCCCATCGAGTACCCGTTCAACCTCAAGGCCATCGAGTAGGACAACCGCCGTGAACCTCGAGCTCACCGAGACGCAGACCCTCATCCGCGACACCGCGCGCAAGTTCGCTCGCGAGCGCGTGGCCCCCCTGGCCCGGACACTGGACCGCGAAGAGCGCTTTCCCACGGACCTCTTCCGGCAGTTGGGCGAGATGGGACTGCTGGGGGTGAACCTCCCGGCGCGCTACGGCGGTTCGGAGGCCGGCGTGGTGGCCTATGCGCTGGCGATGATGGAGATGGCCGCGGCCGACGCATCCACGTCGGTGGCCATGGCCGTCACCAACATGTGCGGCGAGCTCATCAACGCGTTCGGCACCGACGCGCAGCGCGAGAAGTACGTGACGCGGCTGGCGTCCGGCGAGGCCATCGCGGGCTCGTTCGCGCTGTCCGAGCCCCATGCGGGCTCCGACCCCGGCGCGCTGCGCACCACCGCGGTGCGGCGCGGGGACGTGTGGGTCCTCAACGGCAGCAAGCAGTGGATCACCTCCGGCGCGTACGCGGGGGTGATGGTGGTGTGGGCGCGCACGTCCCCCGCCGGCAACAAGGGCTTGTCGTGCTTCATCGTCGAAGGCGGGACGAAGGGGCTCATCATCGGCAAGCACGAGGACAAGATGGGCCTGCGCTCCTCGAACACGGTCTCGCTCACGTTCGAGGACTGCGAGGTTCCGGCGGAGAACCTGCTGGGCGCCGAAGGGCAGGGCTTCAAGTTGGCCATGGTGGCGCTGGACGGTGGGCGCATTGGCATTGCGGCGCAGGCCTGCGGCGTGGGGCGCGCGGCGCTCGAGGCGACCGTGGCCTACGTGAAGGACCGTCAGGCGTTCGGCCAGCCCATTGGCGAGTTCCAGGGTCCGCGCTTCATGCTCGCGGACATGCAGACGCAGCTGGAGGCGGCGGAGCTGCTGACGCTGCGCGCGGCGTCGATGAAGGAGAAGGGGCAGCCGTTCTCCCGCGAGGCCTCCATGGCGAAGCTCTTCGCCAGCGAGATGAGCAACAAGGTGGCCGACAAGGCCGTGCAGCTCCACGGCGGCTACGGCTACATCGACGAGTTCCCGGTGGAGCGGTACTTCCGCGATGCCCGCGTGCAGACCATCTACGAAGGCACCAGCGAGGTGCAGCGGATGGTGATCGCCCGCGAGAGCTTCAAGCTCCAGGGCTGAGGGCCGGGAAGAAATCCGGGCCGCCGACGGTTGAGCGCGGCCCGGTTCAGGCCCTGGAATTTCAGGGCCTTGGCCGCTCGTTCGCGCACCAGGCGGGGGGCAGGCATCCTGCGGACCGGGGCTGCGCGGCAGGGCAGGCGTTCTTAACTAGGAGCCATTGACAGCTCCGGGGTAGGACATCCACCCAACAGCACAGGGGGCACGAGCTCGCTTGACTACCGGAATCACCGGTGTCTAGGGTGCGCGGCTTCCATCAAATCAAGTCCTCAATGAGGAGGACGAACGTCACTGCCCGCTGCTCCCCGCAGGCCGCGACGGAAAAACCACCATCAGGGGGCAGTTGTACCGGTTTCAAAGGACTTCCATTTCATGCAGCAGAACGTGAACCAGCAGGTCGGGATGGACGGCGGCGACGAAGACTTTGCCGCAATGTTCGAGGCCTCGCTCAAGGAGCGCGGTGGTGACGGCATCCTGAAGGAAGGGGAGATCGTCAAGGGCACCGTGGTCCAGGTGACGAAGGACTTCGCGATTGTCGACATCGGCTACAAGTCCGAGGGACAGGTCCCGATCTCCGAGTTCACCAACCCTCGCGGAGAGGTCTCGGTTCAGGCCGGTGACCCCGTCGAGGTCCTCCTGGAGAGCCGCGAGAACGACACCGGCATGGTCGTCCTCTCCAAGGAGAAGGCCGACAAGATGCGCATCTGGGACGAGATCAGCGCCGCCTGCGAGCGCGATGAGATCGTCAAGGGCACCATCGTCGGTCGCGTGAAGGGCGGCCTGTCCGTCGACATCGGCGTGAAGGCGTTCCTGCCCGGCTCGCAGGTTGACATCCGCCCCGTGCGGAACCTTGACCAGTACATCTCGAAGGAATTCGAGTTCAAGGTCATCAAGTTCAACAAGAAGCGCGGCAACATCGTCCTCTCCCGCCGCGTGCTCCTCGAGAAGCAGCGCGAGGAGATGAAGAAGGAGACCCTCAAGAACCTCAAGGAGGGTGCCGTCCTCAAGGGCGTGGTCAAGAACCTCACCGACTACGGTGCGTTCATCGACCTGGGCGGTATCGACGGTCTGCTCCACATCACGGACATGTCGTGGGGCCGCATCGGTCACCCGAGCGAGATGTTCAACGTGGGTGACGAGGTTCGCGTCGTCGTCCTCAAGTTCGACCCGACGCAGGAGCGCGTCAGCCTGGGCCTGAAGCAGATCCAGGAGGACCCGTGGCACCGCGCCGACGAGAAGTACCCGGTCGGCACGCGCGTCCGCGGCAAGGTCGTGTCCATCACGGACTACGGCGCGTTCATCGAGATCGAGCAGGGCGTCGAGGGTCTGGTGCACGTGTCCGAGATGTCCTGGACCAAGCGCCTCAAGCACCCGTCCAAGATCCTGGAGGTCGGCCAGGAGGTGGAGGCCGTCGTCCTGGACATCGATCCGAAGGCCAAGCGCATCGCGCTGGGCATGAAGCAGATCGAGCAGAACCCCTGGACGCTGCTCGAGGACAAGTACCCGATCGGCTCCGTCATCAAGGGTCAGATCCGCAACGTCACCGACTTCGGCGTGTTCGTCGGCGTCGAGGAGGGCGTGGACGGCCTGGTGCACGTCTCCGACATCTCCTGGACGGTGCGCATCAAGCACCCGGGCGAGATGTTCAAGAAGGGCGACGAAGTCGAGGCGGTGGTGCTCAACATCGACGTCGAGAACGAGCGCTTCAGCCTGGGCATCAAGCAGCTCCAGCCGGACCCCTGGGAGACGCTGTCCGAGCGCCTGCCCGTGGGCAGCCGCGTGAAGGGCAAGGTCACCAAGGTCACCGACTTCGGCGCGTTCGTGGAGATCGAGCCGGGCATCGAGGGCCTCGTCCACGTCTCCGAGCTGAAGGAGGAGCGTGTCGAGAACCCGCGTGACGTGGTGCAGGAGGCGCAGGATGTCGAGGTGAAGATCATCGACATCAACACCCCGGACCGGAAGGTCGCGCTGTCGATGAAGGCGCTGATCGGCGAGGGCGAGGACTACCGCGAGTACCTCCGCAAGCAGGCGGAAGGCTCGAAGGCGCGCCTCGGCGACGTGATGGCGAGCAAGCTGAAGAAGTAGTCTTCAGCCGCACGCGCCAGCACGGCGAGACGGCCGGGTTCCCGAGAGGGGGCCCGGCCGTTGCCGTTTCGGGGCGGGGCCTGCTATGCAAGACGCCGCGCGCTACGGGGCCGAGCGCGCGGGGGACAATCCATGTCTGTTCGTTCTGTTGCCTGGGGCAGTCGCTCCGGGGTGGCCTGCGCACTCATGCTGAGTGCGGTGTTTGCTTGTTCGGATGGAAGCAGCCCGAATCCCTCTGTGTCCCGCCCTCCGGGCCAGGCACGCATCGAGGTCCCCGCCGTCGGGCTCACGGCGGGATTGCCGGGAGGTTTCCGGTGCATCGCCGAGGATCCGGACGGTGACGCGCTGATCTATGCGTTCGACTGGGGGCGCGCGAAGGCGGAAGTCGGCCTGTCCGAGCGTGTTCCCAGCGGCACCGCTGGTGACGTGGCTCCCGTCTTCCAGACGAAGGGGCAGTTCTCGGCCCGCTGCCGCGCGGTCGATACCCACGGACAATTGGGGGCGTGGTCCGAATACGCGCTCTTCGACGTGCACCCGCCGCCACCGCTGGATGACGGGAAGCGGGAGCTCACTGTGGAGGTCTTTGGCCACGGACGCGTGACGAGCACGCCGAGCGGCATCGACTGCACGTCCACCTGCAGCGCTCGCTTCGAGGTCGGGGCCGAAGTCACTCTGTCCGTGGAGCCACAGCCCGGCTGGCGCTTCACGGGGTTGCTGCGCTGTGGCACCGAGCGCGCGTCCCAGGTCGTCCGGGTCGACCACAACCGCCATTGTGGGGCAGGGTTCGCCCGAAGGGAGGAGCAGGCCGTGGAGTGGCGCCAGACGGGCGCCTCCTACCCCAGCGATGCGTCGTGGGGCCCCGATGGCCGGCTGCTCGCAGTGTTGGATCAAAGGGGCACGCGCGGCGGCCTGCGCATCTGGAATGCGGGCCTTGGGCAGGTTGCCCGCATCATCCACCAGGACTCCACTGACATCCGTTCGGTGTCCTGGGGCCCGCGGGACGAGGACCTGGCGGTGGGGCTCGCGGATGGGCGACTGGCCTTGATCGACCCGGCGACGGGAGCGTTCCACCAGACGTGGAGCGCCCACGCGGGGCCCGTGGTGGGGCTGGCCTGGTATGCGCGAGGAAATGAGTTGGCCAGCGTCAGCCACCCGGAGACAGGCGGCGCGGAGGTGCGCTTCTGGGCCGCGTCCTCGGGGACGGAGAGCCGGGCGCCGTTGCGGACGGCGCGCACCCTCCGGAATATCCACTGGAGCCCGGACGGAGCGCGGGTTGCGTTGGAGATGGCGGGCGAGCAGGTGGAAATCCACAGTCTGGACCCCTGGGTGCAGGTCCACGAGGTGGGGCATGGCGACAGCTTCTCCTGGAGTCCGGATGGCGCTCGCTACGCCGTGGGGAGCTACCGGAACGTCCGGGTGTACGAGACGGCAACCCACGAGCTCCAGGCCTCCTGGTTTGGACCGTGGAGCGTGTCGTCCCGCATGGACTGGAGCCCAACCCGGGACTGGCTCGTCATCGTGGATCTGGTCCACTCCTTGACGGTCCTGAACGTCAACACCGGGACGGTGGTAGCAAACGGCACCGAGGTGCCACCCAATCGGTTGGACGCCCTGGGCTTCAGCGCCGTGCGCTTCCACCCGGTCCACGACTCGTTCGTCGCGGTGGCGCGCAAGCCCGCGTCGGTCTCCACCTTCAGCGTGGACGCGCAGCAGTCGCGGCTGCAGCGCCACGAGTTGGTGGCCCATTCGTCCGCGATCAACGCCACGAAGTGGAGTCCGGCGGGGGACCGGCTGGCGTCAGCGGGCGACGACGGAAAGGTCCGGCTCTGGGGCGCCGCGGGCCAGGCGCTGGCGACTTTGGACGGACACGAGGGCAAGTCGGTCCGCGCGCTCGGATGGGACGCGAGTGGCGCACGGCTCGCGTCGGGAGGTGCTGATGGCCGCGTCGGCGTCTGGGACGCCGGCACGGGCCGGCTGACGCAGCCGCCGCTGCAGATGATGCAACGGGCGCAGGGGCATACACCCAAGGTGGAGCACGTCGCACTGAGTCCGGACGGCCGCACGCTGGCGAGCGCGGGCGCGACGCTATTTCTCACGGGAAGCATGACCAGCGTCCAGGTCTGGGACGTCGCTTCGCGCACGGAGCTGCTCAACATCCCAGAGACGGACAGCCCCGTCGTAGCGCTGGGATGGACGCCGGACGGACAGTCGCTGATCATCGTCTATACCCACGCGGCCTGGGATGTCTGGAACTGTGGCTCCGGTGTGCTCAAGCGCGTGGAGTCCGCCCCGGAAATCCTGACCACCGCGGCGCTCAGTCCTGATGGGACCCGGTTGGCATGCAGCGACCGGCTGGGGGTGTCCGTCCTGGATGTGGGGACGGGGGCTGTCATCGCGGAGACCCCCACGTGGACCACGCAACTGGCCCTGGCGTGGCATCCGGACGGTACGCGCTTCTCCGGTGGCGGTGTGGAGGGACTCGTCTTCGACTGGCAGGTACATGAGCACGGCCAACTTCTGCCCAGTGTCATGGGGGTCCACGACAACATGGTCCAGGGCGCTTCATGGCGCGGGGACGGCGCGGTCCTCACCACAGGTGGCGCTGACATGGCGCTGGTCTCCTGGCGTGCCCACTAGAAACCATCCGACCGGTAGGTTGGGCAGGGGCCCGCCCAGCACACCGCCAGCCTTCGTGACTTCGCGCGGTTACGAGGGCTGGCGCGTTGCGTCGTGCACAGTGGACGCTCACGCCCGTGTGACGAGCAAGGATGCTTGAACTCAGGGAAGTGGCCGGTGATAAGGGCCCCCGACACTGTTATCGAAGAGCATCCGCACATCCTCAAGAGGAGGCAGGTTTCATGGCTCGAGACGTCGTCATCGTGGGCGCGGCCCGTACCCCCATTGGTGCCTTTCAGGGCGCGCTCGCCAAGCTGACGGCCCCGCAGCTGGGCGCGATCGCGATCAAGGCGGCGCTGGAGCGCGCGGGCGTGAAGCCCGAGGTCGTTCAGGAAGTCATCATGGGCTGTGTGCTCACCGCGGGCGTGGGCCAGGCGCCCGCTCGCCAGGCGGCCATCTTCGCCGGCCTGCCCGAGACGGTTCCCGCCACCACGCTCAACAAGGTCTGTGGCTCCGGCCTCAAGGCCGTCAGCGCGGGCGCGCAGGCCATTGCCCTGGGTGACGCGGACGTCGTCGTCGTGGGCGGCATGGAGTCCATGAGCAACGCGCCGTACATCAGCCACACGATGCGTGGCGGCGCGCGCATGGGCAACGTGGAGTTCAAGGACGCGATGATCCACGACGGCCTCTGGGACGTGTACGGCAACGTCCACATGGGCATCTGCGCCGAGGAGTGCGCCACGACGCAGGACATCAGCCGCTCGCAGCAGGACGAGTACGCGCTGGAGTCCACGCGCCGCGCCATCCAGGCCCAGAAGGAAGGCCTGTTCAAGGCGGAGATCGTCCCGGTCCAGATTCCGGGCAAGAAGCCGGAGGACGTCGTCACCGTCTCCGACGACGAGGGGCCCCGCAACGCGAAGCCGGAGAAGATTCCGGGCCTGAAGCCGGTGTTCAAGAAGGACGGTACGGTGACAGCCGCCAACGCGTCCTCCATCAACGACGGCGCCGCGGCGCTGGTGCTGATGAGCGAGGAGCGCGCGAAGGCCGAGGGCCGCGCCATCCTGGGCCGCATCACGGGCTACGCCCAGGCGGCGCGCAAGCCGGTGGAGTTCACCATCGCGCCCACGGACGCCATCAACAAGCTGCTGAAGAAGCAGGGCATCAGCGCGGGTGACGTGGACCTCTGGGAGATCAACGAGGCGTTCGCGGTGGTGTCCATCGCGAACAACCGGCTGCTCGGCCTGGACGTGTCGAAGGTGAACGTGCGCGGCGGCGCGGTGGCGCTGGGCCACCCGATTGGCGCGTCCGGCGCGCGCGTGCTGGTGACGCTGCTGCAGACGATGCAGGACCTGGACAAGAAGCGTGGCGTCGCGTCGCTCTGCATCGGCGGCGGCGAGGGCATCGCGCTGATGGTGGAGCGCTGAACTTCCTCTCCCGATAGGGGAGGGGCACGGGGTGGGGGCCTGCCAAGGGCCGTCACCCCGTTCGCACATGCGGGAGGGCGGATGAACAAGGTCTACGCGAACGCGGACGAGGCGGTCGCCGACATCCCGGATGGCTGCACGCTCATGAGCGGCGGCTTCGGGCTGTGCGGCAACCCGGAGAATCTCATCGAGGCACTTCACCGGAAGAACGTGAAGAACCTCACCATCATCTCCAACAACTGCGGCACCACCGAGCTGGGGCTCGGCATCCTGCTTCAGAACAAGCAGGTGAAGAAGATGGTGTCCAGCTACGTGGGAGAGAACAAGGAGTTCGAGCGGCAGTTCCTCTCCGGTGAGCTGGAGGTGGAGCTGAACCCGCAGGGCACCCTGGCCGAGCGCATCCGCGCGGGCGGCTGCGGCATTGGCGGCTTCTTCACCCCGACGGGCGCCGGCACCCAGGTGGCCGAAGGGAAGGAGACACGCGTCATCGACGGGCGGCTGCACGTGCTGGAGACGCCGTTGAAGGCGGACTTCGCCATTGTCCGCGCGTGGAAGGCGGACCGATGGGGCAACCTGGTGTTCCGCAAGACGGCGCGGAACTTCTCCCCGATGATGTGCATGGCGGCCAAGGTCACCATCGTCGAGGCGGAGCACATCGTGGAGCCGGGCGAGCTGGACCCGGATCTGGTGCACATCCCGAGCATCTTCGTGAAGCGCATCGTCCAGGCGAAGAACCTCCAGAAGTGGATCGAGCGGCGCACCGTCCGCAAGTCGGCCTGAGGAGCCCAGCCATGCCACTGACTCGTGAACAGATTGCACAGCGCATCGCCCAGGAGCTGCAGGACGGCTTCTACGTCAACCTGGGTATCGGCATGCCCACCCTGGTCGCCAACTACATCCCGCCGGGCATGGACATCGTGCTCCAGTCGGAGAACGGCCTGCTGGGCATCGGCCCCTGGCCCCTGGAAGGCCAGGAGGATCCGGACCTCATCAACGCCGGGAAGGAGACGGTGACGGCGGTGCCCGGCGCCGCGTTCTTCGACTCGGCGCTGTCGTTCGGAATGATCCGCGGCGGCCACATCGACATGGCCGTGCTGGGCGCCATGGAGGTCAGCGAAGAGGGCGACCTGGCCAACTGGATGATCCCCGGAAAGATGATCAAGGGCATGGGCGGCGCCATGGACCTGGCCGTCGGTGCCCAGCGCATCTTCGTGGCCATGGAGCACGCCAACAAGGACGGCAAGCCCAAGATCCTCAAGAAGTGCTCGTTGCCGCTGACGGGCCTCAAGTGCATCCACCACATCGTCACGGACCACGCGTACATCGACGTGACGCCGCAGGGACTCATCCTGCGCGAGGTGGCACCCGGAGTGACGGTGGAGCAGGTGCAGAAGCTCACCGAGCCGAAGCTGACGGTGGCCCCCGACGTCCGTGAGATGAAAGTCTGAGCGTGTGGGGATAAGGTGCACCGCCGCGGGCGTTGTACGAACCCCGCGGCGGAGCGCTTCCCATGGCAGACAGTCCCAACACCTCGACCCCTCATCCCCGCGCGCCCCGTCTCGAGTACGAGCTGCCGGTGGCCTACCGCAGCGTCTCTGGCTTCGTCACCGACTGGGCGGTGAACCTGTCGAAGGGGGGCCTCTACATCAACACCGACAAGCCGCTGGCCGTGGACACGGTGGTGCGGCTGTTGGTGACGCTGCCCGGCGCGCACTTCCCCGTGGAGCTGAAGGGGCGGGTGACGCGCACCAATGCCGTGGGCGTGCCCGCGCCCCAGTCCCCAGGGATGGCGGTGGAGTTCCTGGACGTTGATGAAGACAAGCGAACGCGTATCGCGGAGTTCGTGGAGCGCCTGCGCTCGGAGCTCCCGCCCGAATAGCGCCTGAATGTTGCCGCTACCCGAACTTCCCATTGAACTGACCATCGAACGCCTCGGCCAGCTCGGCGAAGGCGTGGCCTCCTGGCAGGGGCGCACCGTCTTCATCCCGGGGACCTTCCCGGGCGACACCGTGCGCGTCCACCTGGAGACGCAAGGGCGTGTGCTGCGCGGCATCCTGCGACAGGTGGTGTCGCCAGGCCCGGACCGGCGTGACGCGCCCTGTGTGTACGCGTCCGACTGTGGCGGCTGTGACTGGCTGGGGCTGGCCGAGTCCGCCCAGCGCAGCGCGAAGCAAGAGATCGTCCTCTCCACCCTGGAGCACCTGGGGCACCTGGCTCGGGACAGCTTCACCGTGCGTCCGCTGCTGGTGGCCCCACGCGACTGGGGCTACCGGCGCCGCGCGGTGCTGCACCCCGCGGGCAAGGGCGCGCTGGGGTACTTCGGCCGGCGCAGCCACGAACGCGTGCCCGTGGAAGTCTGCGGCGCGCTCACGCCCGTGCTCGCGGCGCTCCCCGGCAAGCTGGCCCCGCTGCTCAAGCCCCTGGCGAAGGATGCCGAGGAAGTGCTGCTGCTGGCAGAAGGGGACAAGGCCGCGTTCGCAGTGAACCTCAGCGGCCCGGTGACGGCGCGTCACCTGGAGGCCGCCGAGGCGGCCGTGCGCGCCCTGCGGCTGGAGGGCGCGGTGCTGACGCCGAAGGAAGGCTCGGCCCGGCTTCTTGGCAAGCCGGCGCTGCGCTCCTACTCGCCGCTGCGGCCGGAAGTCCCCCTGTACCTGCGGCCGGATGCCTTCGCTCAGGCCCATGCCGAGGCCAACGTGGGGCTGGTGACCTCGGCCGTGTACGAGTTGGGGGCCCGCGAGTCCGACACCGTGCTGGAGCTGTATTCGGGCAACGGCAACTTCACCTTCCCACTGGCCGGAACCGCCGCGTCCGTGCTGGGCGTGGAGTCTTCCCCCGTGGGCGTCGAGCTGGCCCAGCGGAGCGCTCGCGAGGGTGGGGTGACGAATGTGCGCTTCATCCAGGGCGACGCCCGCAAGGTGTGCGACGGGCTGGTGGCCGAGCAGCGCCGCTTCGATGTGTGCCTCGCGGACCCGCCGCGCGCGGGAGCGCCGGGCCTGGCGAAGTGGATGACCGCCTTGGGCGTGCGCCGCGTGGTGTACGTGGCGTGTGACCCGGCATCCCTGGCTCGGGACGCCGCTGGCCTGGTTGCCGCGGGCTACAAGCCCCTGGCCCTCCAGGTGGTCGACATGTTCCCTCAGACGCATCACGTCGAGGCCGTGATGTCCTTCGAGCGACCGGCCTGAATCGCCCCAACACGCACTGTCAGTCTTTGCTGCGTTGAGCGGCGAGATTCGGGCGCCCTTTGGCACTCAAGCCAGGGTTTGCCCGATTCTCCTCTGAAACCGCAGTGGGTGGCTCGCAACCCCGCCCCGGAATAAGCAGTAATTCAGTAAATTTTAGTGATTACACCGCGTGTACCAGGGAGGCAGGCGTCCGCTCGCTTCATGGTTGTGCATTCCCGATTGCGCGCGGGCCATCCCCGGACATGATGGTTGCGTGGATGCCCGCATCGTCGAGTTCGCCGAGGTCCTTCGCCAGAACGGTGTGCGTGTCAGTACGTCCGAGGTCCAGGACGCGCTGCGCGCCACGTCCGAGGTAGGCCTCAAGGATCGGAACCTGTTCCGTTCGGTGCTCCGCACCACGCTGGTGAAGCGCGAGCTGGACGTGGACACCTTCAACCGGGCCTTCGAGTTCTACTTCTCCGGCGCGGCGAGGACGTTCGAGGACATCGACAAGTCGCTGGCGCAGCAGTTGGAGGAGGAAGGCTACCTGGAGGGCGACCTGCTGAAGATGGTCCTCATCCAGATGCACCAGCTCCTCCCGGAGATGTCCCCCCTGGCCCAGGCCGTGCTGATGGGAGACCGGGCCCGGCTGGCGCAGATCTTCCGGATGGCCTCGCTACAGCTGGACCTGTCGCGGATGGAGAGCCCGCTCCAGGCCGGGTTCTTCTCCCGGCGCATGCTGGCGGCGGCTGGGGCGGACAAGGCCCGGAACGACATGAAGTCGCTCGAGGACGAGCTGCGAGCCCGCGGCCTCACCCCGGAAGGGGTGGAGATTGTCTCGCGCCATGTCGCGGCCGCGATGCGGAAGATTGAGGACGCCGCACGCCAGGAAGTGAAGCGCCAGGCGGAGGCCCGCATCCGCCGTCGCACCGACACCGCTGCGGATAAGCCGCTGCACCTACTCACCCAGGCGGAGGTGGACCAGATGGAGTCCGCCGTGCGCACCCTGGCGGAGAAGCTGCGCAGCCGGCTCATCCGGAAGCAGCGCTCGCACCGCAAGGGGGCCCTCAACGTGCGGCGCACCCTGCGCCGGAACCTGCCGTGGGGCGGGGTGCCCATGGTGCCCCAGTTCCGCAGCCGCCGCCCCGAGCGCCCGGAGCTGGTGGTGCTCTGCGACGTGTCCGACTCCGTGCGTCAGGCCTCGCGGATGATGCTGCTGTTCATGCACACGATGCAGTCGCTCTTCGTCCGCGTGCGCTCGTTCGTCTTCGTGTCCGACGTGGGCGAGGTGACGCAGTACTTCAAGGACCTGGAGGTCGACGCCGCCATCGACATGGCCACCGCGGGCAAGACGGTGTCCCTGAGCGCGAACTCCAACTACGGCCGCGCCCTGGCCGACTTCACCCGGGACCACCTGGGCAGCATCACCCGCCGGACCACCGTGATGGTGATTGGCGACGGGCGGAACAACTACAACGCGAACAACGCCTGGGCCCTCAAGGACCTGCGCCGCAAGGCGAAGCGGCTCTTGTGGATCTGCCCCGAGGAGCGTGGCAACTGGGGCATTGGCGACAGCGAGATGCTCACCTACGAGAAGCACTGTCACCAGGCCGTCGTCGTCACCTCCGTGTCGGACCTGGCCCGGATCGCCGACCAGCTCGTGCCCGCGTAGTCCCGGGCCCATTCCCCCCGCAAGGCACCTCCCCATGTCTTCCTTCCTCTTCGACGACAACGGCTTCCAGGACGTCCCCAACCGGGAGTCGTCCACCGACCTCACCGCCGCTGACGACCGGACCCTCCGCTGGGCCGCCCCTCCGCTGGACGCGGCGATGCTCGACGCCCTGGTCCGCTACCAGCAGACCTACCTTGCCCGGGCCTCCGGGCAGGGAACGGAGACCCTGGCCAAGGCCCACACCGAGGCCCTGGCCGCATCCGGGCTGGACCCCAAGACGGCGGAGCAGGGCAGCGCGCTGCTGCGAGCCTTCGGCGGGCGGCGCTGGGCGGTCCGCAAGCTCCAGGACAAGCTGGGGCAGCTCCAGGGCGGCGCGGCGGAGGAGCTCAAGGGCCGCATCCAGGACGAGCTGGCCAAGCAGGAGCGCGAAACCAATGCCCTGGCGCGGCGTTACGGCGAGGACGCCCTGGTGCTGCTCCGGGCCCGTGAAGCGGAGCTGGTGGACCTGCACACCCGCCTGACGCACCTGCTCAGCCGGGGATGAAGGCGGGCGGGCGGCTGGTTGCATTCCGCGTCCGGCCATCGGATAAGGGCACGTACTTGCTCAGGGTTCTTCCATGAAGCGCTATTTCATCCACACCTTCGGCTGCCAGATGAACGTCAACGACTCGCTCCGCATGAGCGAGGTGTTGAGCCAGATGTCCTACGCGCCGACGCCGGTGCCGGACAACGCCGACCTCATCATCCTCAACACCTGCTCCATCCGGGAGAAGGCAGAGGACAAGATGCTGTCCGCCCTGGGGCGGTACAAGCCGGTGAAGGCCAGCCGTGGCGCGCTGATTGGCGTGGGCGGGTGCGTGGCGCAGCAGGAGAAGGACAAGCTCCTCAAGAAGGTGCCGTACCTGGACTTCGTCTTCGGCCCCGACAACATCGCGCGCCTGCCGGACATCATTGGCCGGGTGTCCGCGGAGCGGGAGCGGGTGGTGGAGACGGCCTTCGTGAACTCGGAGGAGTACGTCTTCCCGCGCGCCGACCCGGAGACGTCCCGCGGCAAGGTCACCGAGTTCGTCACGGTGATGAAGGGCTGCGACAACGTCTGCTCGTTCTGCATCGTGCCGCACACGCGTGGCCGCGAAGTGAGCCGGGCGTTCCCCGACGTGCTCGTCGAGGTGGCGGACCTGGCGAAGGTGGGCGTGCGCGAGGTGACGCTCATCGGTCAGAACGTGAACTCGTACGCGGGCGGCATCTCCTTCGCGCAGCTCTTGCTGCGCACCGCGGAGGTCCCCGGCATCGAGCGCGTGCGCTTCACCACCAGCCACCCGCATGACCTGTCCGACGAGCTGATCGAAGCCTTCCGCGTCCAGCCGAAGATCACCCCGCATTTCCACCTGCCGGTGCAGTGCGGCAGCGACCGCATCCTCAAGATGATGCGCCGCGACTACACGGTGGTGCAGTACCTGGAGCGCCTGGCGAAGCTGCGCGAGGCGCGGCCGGGCATCGCCGTCACCACGGACATCATCGTCGGCTTCCCCGGAGAGACCGAGGAGGAGTTCGAGATGACGATGCAGCTCACCGAACAGGTCCGCTACGACAACCAGTTCTCCTTCGTCTACAGCCCGCGGCCCAAGACGGGCGCGGCCCTGCGCGAGAAGGACTGGGGCCCGGTGCCGCACGAGGTGAAGATTGCCCGCCTGGAGCGGCTGCAGAAGCTGCAGCGGCGCATCAGCGGCGAAATCACCGCGGCGCTCGTGGGCTCGGAGGTGGAGGTCATGGTGGAGGGGCACTCGCGCTACGACCCCACCAAGCGCTTCGGCCGCACGCCGGAGAACCGCACCGTCAACTTCGAAGGGGACGCCCCCGCGGGCGCCTTCGTGACGGTGAAGGTGGAGCGCGCCACGCCCAACCAGCTCGCGGGCAAGCAGGTGGCCTTGCTCAAGCCCCCCACGGTGGAGCCGCTGCCAGTGCCCATGGCCGAGGCGCCGTTCCACGTCGTCGCGGAGGCGTAGCCCCATGCCCCAGAGGCCATTCCGAGGTGTCTCCCCCCGCGTCCACCCGGGCTGCTTCGTGGACGACTCCGCCCAGTTGGTGGGTGACATCGAGGTGGGGGAGGACTCCTCCATCTGGTTCAACTGCGTGCTGCGCGGGGACGTGAATCCCATCCGCATCGGGAAGCGCACCAACGTGCAGGACCTGTCCCTGATTCATGTCACCAGCGGCAGGTCCGCCACCACGGTCGGGGACGACGTGACGGTGGGGCACCACGTCATCCTCCATGGGTGCACCATCGGTAACCGGGTGCTGGTGGGCATGGGCGCCACCGTGATGGACGACGCGGAAGTGGGGGACGACTGCATCATCGGCGCGGGAGCCCTGCTGACGCCGGGCACGAAGATTCCCCCAGGCTCCCTGGTGGTGGGCTCCCCGGGCCGGGTGAAGCGTCCCATCACCGAGGCGGAGCGTGAGTTTCTCTTGATGTCCGCGCAGCACTACGTGCTGCTCGCGGCCGAGTACCACACGGACCGCTGAGTCGCTCGCGAGCCTACGCTGGGCGTGTTAGGAGCACATCCATGGCTCTCGTGCCTGCCACAACGCTCAAGGCGTGTCCGCTGTTCAAGGGTTTCACGGACACCGGCATCCAGATTTTCGCCGGCGTCGCCGTCGCGCGTGCGTTCCCCAAGGGAACCGTGCTCTTCGCCGAAGGCAAGACGGGGGAGTCACTCCTCATCGTGGGTGAGGGCACCGTGCGCCTGAGCGCCAAGAGCGCCGGAGGTGAGGAGGTGTCCCTGGGCGAGGTCGGGTCCGGCGAGCCCCTGGGAGAGCTGGCCCTGGTGCAGAAGGGTGAGCGGCTGTGCACCGCCACCGCCGTCACCGACGTGTCGGCCCTCGAGATTCGCGCCGCGGATTTCCAGAAACTCCTGGCCACCAAGCCGCAAGCCTGCGTGAAGCTGCTGATGGGCATCGTCGCGCACTTCGGCCAGAAGGCCCGGGACAACCGGGACATGCTGCGCACGCTCATCGGAAAAGCGCCCGCGGCCTGAGCTGAAGGAGACGCCATCCGGGCGGGCGGTGGTTAAGCTGCGCGGCGGCGCTGCCTGCTCGGAATGAGTAGGGCCTGGTGGCCAGTGCTCCCACCTCGTTCCGCGGTGCGGGCCGAGGCGGCATGGGCCTCCTGGACGATTGGAACCCAGGTGGGCAGGCTGCCCGAAGGGGCGGCGCGACGTCGGGACAGTGGGGCAGCGGGAGGCGGCGGTCGGAGAATAAGTAGAGACGACGGGCGCCGAAGAGGGCCCAAGCAGAGGCCGGGTTTCAGGGATTTTTGTGGTCGGTTCCCCTTGTTGACCCGGAGTTTTGACGACCCGCGCCCGGTTGATGTCTGGGCGCTAGAGGGGCGGCCTCAGGTGACTGCCGGGGCGGGCCCTTCGGACGTGAACGGACAGGACGACGCGTGCAAGAACTTCTCACCAACCTCCTCGGCGACTCTCAGGGCTTCTTCGCCTATGCCACGGTGTTCGGCATCCTGGTGGCCTGCGGACTGGGTGTCCCTCTGCCGGAGGACATCTCCCTCATCCTCGGGGGCTTCCTGGCCCACAAGGGGGCCGCCAACCTATCGGTCATGATGGTGGTCGGCTTCGCGGGCATCATCGTTGGCGACAGCCTCATCTATCTCGCCGGCCGCCGGCTGGGTGGGCGGCTGGGACGTGAAGGCAGCGGTGGCTTCTTCGCCCGCATCGTCACACCCGAAAAACGCGCGAAGGTGGAAGGCCTCTTCGTCAAGCACGGCCAGAAGATCGTCTGCATCGCCCGCTTCATGCCGGGCGTGCGCGCCGTGACGTACTTCACCGCAGGCTCCGTGGGCATGTCCTACTGGCGCTTCATCTTCTGGGACGGCCTGGCCGCGCTGCTGTCCGCGCCCGTGTTCATCTGGCTCGGCTTCCACTTCGGTGGCGAGCTGGACACGATGATCTCCAAGTTCAAGGAAGGGCAGTTCGCCGTCATGGGCGTGCTGGCCGTGGCCGCCATCGGCTACTTCGTGTGGCGCCGCCGGCAGGCCGCGCAGCGCGCCCAGGCCGCCGCCATCGTGGAGCCCGTGGCGGTTCCCGCGCTGGTCCACGAGTCCGTGGCCGCGCCGCTGCGTCCCCAGGTGCCCAGCACGGGCGACGCCCTGTTCGTCGCGGCGCCGGAGCAGGCCGCCGCCGACAGCTCGCACGAGCTGCAGAAGTCGTAGGCGTTCGAAACAAAGGCGCCGGGGACAACAGCTTCCCCGGTGCCTTCCGTGGTTGCCGGGCTTCCGGGATCAGGGTCAGGATTGAGGGATAGCCTCAACGTCGACCTTCATCTGAGCCCGCGAATGCCCAAAATCCTTCTTCGTGCCTGTGCCGTGGTCCTGCTCGCAGCCACCAGCACCGCGCAGGCGCAAGCCGTCCCACCGGCCCCCTCCGAGGCCGAGGACTCCTCCACGCCCGCCAACCCCGTGCCGGCGGACGCCTCACCTGACGTGCCAGCCGCGTCGCCTGAAGCCGAACCGGGCGAAGTGCCGGCCAGCGCTGTCGCTGAAGACGTTCCGGCGGTGAGCCCCGAGGTCCCGCCCGTTCCGCCAAACGGTGGCGCGTTCGCGAAGGACAACGCGCTCGTCCCCGAGGGAACGCCGTTCCTGCCGCCGCACATCGAAGACCCGGCGCGGGCCCGCGCCCTGGCCGAGGAGACGGAGCGCAGCGCGCCGGCCCTGGTCGTCAGCGGCGGCATCAGCCTGGGCGCGTATCAGGCGGGGTTCCTCTCCACGCTGGTCCGGTTCTGGAGCGTCGCGCAGCGGGAAGGCGCGCAGGCGGACCTGGGCAACCCGGCGCCGCGTGTGTGGACGGGCGCCTCGGCGGGGGCGGTGAACGCGCTGCTCGGGGGACTGGCCTCGTGTGACACGGCGTTCGCCCAGCCCACGTGGTCTCCCGAGCAGAGCCTCTTCTGGACCGTGTGGATTGACCAGCTCGACCTGGGGCGGCTGCTCCCCGAGGAGCGGAATGAGCCACCTCAGGGCACGCACCTCTTCAGCGAGCCCCACATGCAGGACACCCTGCAGCTCATCCTGAAGAAGGCCCAGACGACCCGCTTCAAGGAGGACTGCACCTTCGCCTACGGCATCACCGTGACGAACCTGCGCGGGCGAGAAGTTCCCTTCGGCGAGGGCGGACCCGACGCCCAGTTCAAGCTGAAGCGCGTGACGGAGAAGCTGGTCGTCCAGGTGATGACGCAGGGCGAAGGGAAGCTCACGGCCCGGCTGCCATTCATGGAGGGCGCGGCGAGCGCGTCGTTCCCCCACATCGGGGTGAAGCCCAAGGAGCTCGCGTACTACCCGGCGCTGGGCGCCCAACCGAAGGGCGACGGCGGACACGAGGTGTCCCTGGCGAACCTGCTGCTCACGCCGCAGGCCTCCGGGGCCTTTCCGCTCGCGTTCCCGCCTGTCCCCGTTGAGGTCTCCTTCTTCAACCAGACGCAATGGGGGCCCCTGGAGTCCCTCAAGCTCATTGACGGCGGCGTGCTCAACAACAACCCCGTGGACCTGGCGGTGCGGCTCGGCTCGCGGTGGGTGGAGCGCAGCACCTCGCGGGAGACGACGCTCAATCCCGAGCGCTTCCCCGTCGTCTACCTGGACCAGGACGCGGTCGCCTGGGACTGGGCATCACCGCCCGAACGGCCGGAGCGCTCCCGCAGCCCCTTGGACGAGGCCTACTTCCAGTACCTGGGCAACGTGCTGAACGCCGCGCGCGACAGCGCCGTGCTCAACACACTGGAGCACGACATCAATCTGTCGGGCCGCATCCAGATTCCTCGCCGCACGTCGGTGCTCCCGTCGGAGTTCCAGTTCGCGATGATGGGCTTCTTCGACCGGCGCTTCCGCGAGCACGACTTCTACCGTGGCATGCAGGACGCCATCCGCTTCCTGTCGACCCAGCTCACCTCGACGCGCGCCGTCGACCTGCTGGTGCCTCGCGCCGGCAAGGAGCGCCTGAGGGATCGCGAGCGCCGCGTGCTGAACGTCCTGGGCATCGACTCGCCCGGCTTCCGCTGCGTCGTGGGCAATGACTGCGCGACGACGCCGCAATTGGGGCGGCTGCGTCAGGCCACCGATGCCCTGACGCAGATGGCGGAAGCGGGACAGCTCCGGAAGGGACAGGTCGACGACCTGCTCACCGTGCTGGGCGACGTGGGCTACCAGTACAGCGAAGGCGTCATGGAGGGGATTGAAGCCACGGGGACCCGAGAGGACCTCATCCCGGTCCGCCAACGCGTGGGCACCGCCTTCCACACCCTCGTCACGCAGCAGCGGGGCAACCTCAAGATTCCGCTCCGTCCCGCGGGCTCCGCGTTCCTGGACGAGTGGCTGACGTACTCGAAGCCGCACCATGTCTGGACGCTCAGCGCCATGCGCCAGCGCGGTGTGGGCGTGGGCGTAGAGCTTCCGTTCCTGGCGTCCGAGCAGGGCCGCGAGGACTACGCCTACAGCCGCAATGAGTGGCGCTTTGGCGCCGTGCTGTCCGGGCTGGGCGTGCGGGACATGGACCAGCTCGTGCCCAACGACACCCGCATCCGTTGGGCCTCGCTGGGCCTCTACATCGACTGTGTCTCCGACATGGACGGCTTCTCCGGCGCGATTCCATTCCTCGACCTGGGGCCGTACGTCCGGTGGCGCGCCGGACTGGGCGTGTCCGCGGGCTACCTCAGCAAGCCCAATGAATGGGCGCTGACCGTCCCGGAGGCCCGCCTGGGCGTGGACCTGGCGGAGATGGTGGGCGTGCGCCTCACGATGCCGGTCTACCTCCTCAAGAAGACGGAGGGAGACCGGCGGCTCATCCGAGGGACGCCCAAGTACTTCAAGGAGCTGGGCCTGGGCGTCGAATTCCTCCTCACGCGGTGGTGACCTTCAGCGCGCTCCGGAGCCGGTCCGCCAGCTCGCGGACCCCCGGGGCGCGCAGCACGCCGTAGTGGTCGCCGGACACGGCGTGCTGCTCCAGTCCGGTTCCCACGAGCGCCGTCCAGCCGCCGTCCTCGGGCAGGCCCTCCGCGCCCTCCGTCGCCTGGAGCCGCAACACCCGGCCCGGGTTCAGCGCGGGCGGCTGGTAGCGGCGGGCGGCCCGGAGGTTGGCCTCGAACACCCGGAGCAGGGCCCGCAGGTGCGCGGGCTCCATTCCGGGCGGCAGGGCGCCCGCGCGCTGACCGGCTTCCCAGAGCGCTTCTACCTGGGCCTCGGGTGACTGGGACGCGTCCGGAATGGCCAGGTCCGTGAACCCGATGCCCAGCAGATCGCTCGCGAACGCGGAGACGACCTGCGCGGCGTCGGGCTCCGGCTCGGCAGCGTTGAGCACCGCGGGCGTGTAGGCGTCGATGAGCGCCAACAGGGCCACCGTGTCGCCACGCTCGCGAAGCTGGCGCGCCATTTCATAGGCAATGACACCGCCCACGGACCAGCCGCCCAGCAGGTAGGGCCCTGCGGGTTGGACCGTGCGGATGGCCTCCACATAGGCGGCGGCCATCTCCTCCACCGTGCCCAGCGGGGGCGTGCTGCCGTCGAGCCCTTGCGCCTGGAGTCCGTAGAACGGGCGCTCCGGCCCCAGCAACCGGGCCAGCTCCGCGTAGGCCAGGACGTTGCCTCCGACAGGGTGTACGCAGAAGAACGGAACCTCCGTTCCACTCCGGCCCGCGTCGAACGGGACCAGCGACGACGTCGGTCCAGCGTCCTCGCGGCGCAGGAGCGCGGCGAGCTGCTCCACCGTGGGCGCCTGAAACAGCGCGGACAGGGGGAGCGGCTGGCCCAGGGACTCGCGCAGGGCCGCGACCAGACGCACGGCCAGCAGCGAGTGGCCTCCCAGCTCGAAGAAGCTGGAGCGCACGCTGATGGGCTCCACGCCCAGGAGCTGCTCCCAGGTCCGCACGAGCCGCAGCTCGAGCCCATCCCGCGGCGCCACGTGGACCTCCTGGCTTCGGGTGTCCGCGAGCGTGGGCGAGGGCAGGGACTTGCGGTCCACCTTTCCACTGGGGTTCAGGGGCAGGGCCGGCAGTGAGACGAAGGCCGGAGGCACCATGTACTCGGGCAGCCGCTGCTGGAGGTGCTGACGCAGCGCCTCCACGGTGACGGAGCCGCCCACGACGTAGGCCACGAGCCGCTTGTCGCCCGGCATGTCCTCGCGCGCCAGCACCACGGCGTCCTGGACCGCTTCGTGTGAACGCAGGGCCGCTTCGATTTCGCCCAGTTCGATGCGGAAGCCGCGCAGCTTCACCTGGAAGTCGAGCCGCCCCAGGTACTCCAGCGTGCCGTCATGCCGCCAGCGGGCCTTGTCGCCCGTGCGATAGAGCCGCTCGCCCGGCGTGGACGCGAACGGGTGGGGGACGAAGCGCTCCGCGGTGAGGCCCGGCTGGCCCAGGTAGCCTCGGGCCAGGCCATCCCCCGCCAGATAGAGCTCGCCCGCGGTGCCCAGGGGAGCCAGCTGCTGCCGCGCATCCAGCACGTACGCCCGAGTCCCCGCGAGCGGTTTGCCGATGACAGGGACCGGACTCGGGCTGTGCTGCACGCGCGCATAGGTGGCGTACACGGTGCTCTCGGTGGGGCCGTAGGCGTTGAACGCCGTCGTGCGCTCCGTGTTCGCCAGGCGGCTCCAGAGCGACGGGTCCATGGCTTCACCCGCGCACAGAATCCGCGCCGGGACGTGGGCACGCTCCAGTAGCCCGGCCTGGAGCAGAAGCGTCAGTTGCGCGGGCGTGCAGTCCAGGACGTCCAAGCGCTGTTGCTCCAGCCACGCCAGCATCGCCTCCGGATCCCTCCGTGTGTCGTCGGGCAGCAGGCACAGGCAGTGCCCGTCCGCCAGATGGACGAGTTGGTCCATGCTGACGTCGAAGTAGAGCGGCGCGTTGAGGCTGAACCGCTGCCCCGGGGCCTGCCCCAGGTGGAACGCGAGGTTCGAGGCCACGTGCAGCGAAGCCAGCGAGTGGTGCTGCACCATGACGCCCTTGGGCGTGCCCGTGGAGCCAGACGTGTAGATGACGTACGCGAGGTTCTCTCCGCGGACCTCCACCGCGACGTCATCCGTGGGCTGTGACGCCAGGTTCGACGCCCCGGTGTCCAGACACAACAGATGCCGGACCTGCGGCTTCCAGGCGTCCGCCAGCGCTTGGACGGTGAGCAGGACGGACGCGTCGCTGTCCTTCAGGACGAAGGACTTGCGCTGTGCCGGCGCTGACGGGTCGATGGGCACGAAGGCGCCCCCCGCCTTGAGCACCGCCAACACCGCGACGATGGCGTCCGGCGTGCGCTCCAGGCACAAGCCCACGCGGACCTCGGGGCCCACGCCCAGCGAGCGCAGGGACGAGGCGAGCTGATTGGCCCTCGCGTCGAGCTGGGCGAACGACAGCACCTGCGCCCCCAGTGTCACGGCGGGGGCCTCGGGCGTGAGCGCGGCTTGCTGCTCGAAGCGCGTGTGGAAGAGCGCACCCCGCTCACGGTCTGGCGCGAGGTCGTGCCAGTCCACCATCAACTGCTGCTCCTCCGTCTCCGTGTGGAGGGACAGGGTGGCGAGGGCCAGGTCCGGCGCGGCCACGGCACGCTCCAGCAGCAGCCGGAGATGGGTGGCCAGTCGCTCCGCCGTGGCGCGCTCGAACAACTCGGTGCTGTAGACGAGCGCCCCCTCGTAGCCATCCTGGGCACGCGCCAGGTCCAGGCTCAGCTCGAACAGCGTCACTCCCGAGTCGTCGGCGTCCGCGGGGCGGACCGACAGCTGGGGCAAGGTCAGCTCGGGGACCTGGGTGTTCTGCAACGCGAACATCACCTGGAACAGCGGCGTGCGGCTCAGGTCTCGCGAGGGCTGGAGTTCCTCCACCAACCGCTCGAAGGGCACGTCCTGATGCTCATACGCGCCCAGCGTGGTGTCACGGACTTGCGCCAGCAACTGACGGAAGGTCATCGCCGGCGTGAGGCGGGCGCGCAGCACCAGCGTGTTCACGAAGAAGCCGATGAGCGGCTCGGTCTCCGCGTGGCGCCGGCCGGCGATGGGCGAGCCGACCAACACATCGTCCTGCCCGGAATGACGGGCCAGGACCGACTGGAAGGCCGCGAGCAGCAGCATGAACGGCGTGACGCCTTCACGCTGCGCCAGCGCATCCAGCATCAGCGCGAGCTCCTGGGGCAGCTGCACCGGCACCGCCGCGCCGTGGTGACGCAGCACCGCGGGCCGGGGCTTGTCGGTGTGCAACTCCAGCGCATGGGGTGCACCGGCCAACTGCGACTTCCACCAGCCGAGCTGCTCCTTCAGCGTCTCACCCTGCATCCACCCGCGCTGCCAGACCGCGTAGTCGGCGTACTGCACCGGAAGCTCGGGCAGGGCCGCGGGGTGCCCGTTGTGGAAGGCCTCGTAGAACGTCGTCACCTCACGCACCAGCACGCCCATGGACCAGCCGTCCGAGACGATGTGGTGCAGACACAGCAACAGGACGTGCTCGGACGGCTCCAGCTTCAGCAGCGTGGCGCGCAGCAAGGGCCCCGTGGAGAGATTGAACGGCTGTCGGGCATCCCGGGTGGCGCGTGTCATCGCCTCCGCTTCGCGCTGCGCCTGGTCCTGGATGTCCGAGAGGTCCACCACCTCCACCACCGTGGCGTGCGGAGGGTGGATGACCTGCCGGGGCTCGCCAGCCACCGATTGGAACGTGGTGCGGAGCGCTTCGTGCCGCTCCACCATGGCACTCACGGCTCGCCGCAGGGCTTCGACGTCGAGCGTCCCCGACAGCCGCAGCGCGGACGGCATGTTGTAGGACACGTCGCCCGGATTGAGCTGATCCAGGAACCACAGCCGCTGCTGCGCGAAGGAGAGCGGCAGTGCTCCATCCCTCCCGGCGCGCGTCAGGGGCGGGAGCCGGAGGCTGGGCGTCGTGGAGGCCAGCCGCTCGGCGAGCGTCGCCACGGTGGGGGCCGCGAAGAACGCGCGCAGGTTCAGCTCCACATCGAAGGCGTCACGGATGCGGGCCACGACCTGGGTGGCCAGCAGGGAGTGGCCGCCCAGCTCGAAGAAGTTGTCATGCCGGCCCACGGTGGGGATTCGCAGCAGCTCCTTCCAGATTTCCGCCAGCCGCGCCTCCGTGGGCGTCGCGGGCGGCTCGACGTCGCGCGTGAGCGCGAGCTGGGATGCGTCCGGTGCCGGCAGCGCGTTGCGGTCCACCTTGCCGGTGGACGTCAGCGGCAGGGCGGCCAGTGGCACGAAGACCGAAGGCACCATGTACTCCGGCAGTCGCTGCAGGAGGTGTTGGCGCAGCGACTCGGCCGTGACGGAGTCGCCCACGACGTAGGCCACGAGCCGCTTGTCGCCCGGCACGTCCTCGCGCGCGAGCACCACGGCGTCTTGGATCTGGCCGTGGGTGCGCAGGGCGGCCTCGATTTCGCCCAGCTCGATGCGGAAGCCCCGCACCTTCACCTGGAAGTCGAGCCGCCCCAGGTATTCCAGCGTGCCGTCATGCCGCCACCGGGCCTTGTCTCCCGTGCGGTAGAGGCGGGCCCCCGGCTGTCCACTGAAAGCATCCGGGATGAAGCGCTCCGCCGTCAGTCCCGGCCTGCCAAAATAGCCCCGGGCCACACCTTCTCCCGCGATGCACAGCTCACCCGCGGTTCCCAGCGGAGCCAGTTGCTGGCGCGAGTCCAACACGTACACCCGCGTTCCCACGATGGGACGGCCGATGACGGGGACGGGACTCGGGTTGCCCTGAACGCGCGCGGAGGTGGCGCACACCGTGCTCTCGGTCGGGCCGTAGACGTTGAAGGCCGTCGTGCGCTCCGTGCTGGCCAGCCGATTCCAGAGCATGGGCGACATGGCCTCGCCTCCGCAGAAAATCCTGGCCGGGACGTGGCTTCGCTCGAGGAGCCCGGCCTGGAGCAGGAGTGCCAGCTGCGCGGGGGTGCAATCCAGCATGTCGACGCGCTGCTGTTCCAGCCACGCCACCATCGCGTCCGGGTCCTTCCGCGTGGCCTCTGGCACCAGACAGAGGCAGTGTCCCTCCGCCAGGTGCATGAGCCGCTCGACAGTGCCGTCGAAGTAGAGCGGCGCATTGAGACTGAGGCGCTGCCCGGCGGGCTCGGCCATCTCCAGCGACTCCGTCATCCCCTGGAGCAACCACGGCAGCGAGCGGTGCTGCACCATGACGCCCTTGGGCGTGCCCGTGGAGCCGGACGTGTAGATGATGTACGCGAGGTTCTCTCCGCGCACGTTCGCGGGGACGTTGTACGTGGGCAGTGACGCCAGCTTCGCGGCCTCGGTATCCAGGCACAGCAGATGCCGGACCTGGGGCTGCCAGGCCTCGGCCAGGTGCTGGACGGTGAGCAGCACGGTGGCCCCGCTGTCCTCCAGCATGAAGGAGCGGCGCTGCGAGGGCGCCATCGGGTCGATGGGGACGAAGGCGCCTCCGGCCTTCAGTACCGCCAGCAGGCTGATGATGGCTTCCAGCGTGCGCTCCAGGCACAGGGCCACGCGGACCTCCGGGCCCACGCCCAGCGTGCGCAGGTGCGCGGCGAGCTGGTTCGCCTTCGCGTTGAGCTGGCTGAAGGACAGCACCTGCTCATCCAGCGCCACGGCGGGCGCGTTGGGCGTGCGTCCCACCTGCTGCTCGAAGCGCGTGTGGAAGATGCCACCGCGCTGGGCGCTGGAGGTGCTGCTGTTCCAGTCCACCATCAACTGGTGCTGCTCCGCCTCCGTGTGGAGGGGAAGGGTGGACACGGGGTCATCCGGTGACGCCACGGCGCCTTCCAGCAGCAGCCGGAAATGCTCCACCAGTTGCTCCGCCGTGGCGGGCTCGAACAGCTCGGTGCTGTAGATGAGCGCGCCCTGGTAGCCCTCCGGGAGGCGGGCCAGCGCCAGCTCCAGCTCGAACCGGCTGACACCATGCGTCGGCTCCAGCTCTCGCAGGGAGAGTTCCTGGAGGGCCAGCTCGGAGCCCGGCGCGTTCTGCAGGGCGAAGATGGCCTGGAACAGCGGCGTGCGGCTCAAGTCTCGCGAGGGCTGGAGTTCCTCCACCAGCCGCTCGAAGGGGACGTCCTGGTGTTCGAATGCGCCCAGGGTGGTGTCGCGCACTTGCGCCAACAACTGGCGGAAGGTCGTCTCCGGGGAGATTCGGGCGCGCAGGACCAGCGTGTTGACGAAGAAGCCGATGAGGGGCTCGGACTCGGCCTGACGGCGCCCGGCGATGGGTGAGCCCACCAGCACGTCGTCCTGTCCCGAGTGCCGGCACAACAGCGCCTGGAAGGCCGCGAGCAACAGCATGAACGGCGTGACGCCTTCCTTCTGGGCCAACGCGTCCAACGCCTGACTGAGCGCGAACGGAAGCTGGACGTGCACGCCGGCGCCTTGGTGCGTCACCACTGCGGGTCGCGGCTTGTCCGTGGGCACGTCGAGCGCGTGCGGTGCACCCGCGAGCTGCTCCTTCCACCAGCCCAGGTGCTGCTTCAGCGTCTCGCCCTGCATCCATCCGCGCTGCCACACCGCGTAGTCGGCGAACTGCACGGGGAGCTCGGGCAGGGACGCGGGCTGTCCGCGAAGGAAGGCGTCATAGAACGCGGCCACTTCCCGGACGAGAACGCCCATGGACCAGCCGTCCGAGATGATGTGGTGCATGCACAGCACCAGCACGTGTTCGGTGGGGGTCAGCGTCAGCAGGGTGACGCGTAGCAGGGGGCCCGTGGACAGGTCGAACGGCTGCTGTGCGTCATGGGTGGCGAGCTTCAACGCCTCGGATTCCCGGTACGCCCGCCCCTGAATCCCCGAGAGGTCCACCACCTTCAGCGGCAGCGCTCGCGGTGGGTGGATGACCTGGCGGGGCTCGCCGCCCTGGGCCTGGAACGTGGTGCGGAGTGATTCGTGCCGCTCCACCAGGGCATTCGCGGCGCGCTGCAAGGCGTCGACGTCCAGCGTCCCCGACAGGCGCAGCGCCGTCGGCATGTTGTAGGAGGCGTTGCCCGGCTGGAGCTGATCCAGGAACCACAGGCGCTGCTGGGCGAAGGACAACGGCGCCGGCCCATCCCGCCGGGCCCGGGTGAGCGGTGGCAGCCGGGGGCCGGGCGTGGCGGAGCCCAGACGTTCGGCGAGGGCCGCCACGGTGGGTGCCTCGAAGAACGCGCGCAGGCTCAGCTCCACGTTGAAGTCGGCGCGGACGCGGGCGACCACACGCGTGGCCAGCAGGGAGTGGCCTCCCAGCTCGAAGAAGTTGTCGTGGCGTCCCACCGTGGGGACTCGCAGCAGCTCCTGCCAGACCTCCGCCAGCCGGGCCTCCATGAGCGTCGCGGGGGGCATGCTGTCGCGCTTGAGGGCCAACTGCGAGGCCTCCGGCGCGGGGAGGGCCTTCCGGTCCACCTTTCCGCTGGGCGTCAGGGGCAGGGCGGCCAGTGACACGAAGGCGGCGGGTACCATGTACTCGGGGAGGTTCCGGCGCAGGTGTTCCCGGAGGGCGGACGCCTCCACCTGGCCCGCGTCTGGCGCGGACGACGGCACGACGTACGCCACCAGTCGCTTGTCGCCAGCGACGTCTTCACGGACGTGCACCACGGCATCGTGGACCGTGGGATGCGCACGGAGGGCGGCCTCAATCTCTCCAGGCTCGATGCGGACGCCGCGGACCTTCACCTGGGTGTCGCCGCGGCCCAGGTACTCCAGGTTCCCGTCCCGACGCCACCGCGCCAGGTCTCCGGTCCGGTACAGCCGCTCGCTGTCCACGAAGGGCGAAGGCACGAAGCGCTCCGCCGTCAGCTCCGGCCGGCCCAGGTAGCCTCGGGCCACACCCCGGCCTCCGATGAACAGCTCTCCGGGCACGCCCGGGGGGACGGGCTCCAGCTCGCGGTCCAGCACGTACATCCGCACGTTCGTCAGCGCCCGGCCAATGGGCACCTCGCGCTCGGCGCCCGCGGAGGCCAGAACTCCGGCCGCTGACAGGTTCACGGACGTGGCCACCGCCGTCACCTCGGTGAGCCCGTACGTGTTCAGCAGGGGCAGCTCGGCGCCGACGCTCCGCTGCCACTGGGCCACCCGCTCCGGCGCCACGCGTTCGCCGCCAATCACCACCCACTTCAGCGCTGGCGGGAGACGGGCGGTGCCCGCATCGAGGCTCGCCGTCACGTCATGCCAGAAGGCCGTGGGCAGGTTGAGCTGCGTCACGCCCGCCGCTTCACACTTCGCCAGGAACGCACCGGGCTCGTCGAGCATGTCCGGGGTCCGGAGGACCAACGTCCCGCCGCTCGTGAGGCACGGGTAGATCTCCTCCGCGCTGGTGTCCCAGCTGATGGAGGCGAACTGGAGCACCCGGTCTCCTGGCGCCACCGGAAAGGACGTCCACGACGCGCGGGTGAAGTTCACCAGCGACTGGTGCTGGACGACCACGCCCTTGGGGCGGCCCGTGGAGCCGGACGTGTAGAGCACGTACGCGGAAGCCTCGGGGGGCACCAGGACAGCGGGGACCTGGGGCACGCCGGAGGAGGGAGGCACCTCCGCGTCCAGCCAGACGCAGCCCTCCGCTGCACCCAGACGCTCGCGGAACGCCGCACGGGCCACGATGACCCGGGCGCCGCTGTCCTCCAACATGAAGCGCAGGCGCTCCGCCGGATACTCCGAGTCCAGCGGCACGTACGCCCCGCCCGCCTTGAGCACCCCCAGCAACGCGACCAGCAGCTCCACCGAGCGCTCCACACACACCGCGACGCGCTGCTCCAGTCCCACGCCCGCCGCGCGCAGGCGGAGGGCGAGCACATTCGCTCGTGTATCCAGCTCCCGGTACGTCACGGACTCAGCGCCCGCCACCACGGCCAGTGCGTCGGGCGTGCGAGCCACCTGCGCCTCGAAGAGCGCGTGGATGCGCGTGTCGTTCGGAAGCGTCTCCCGAGCGCCGCTCGCGGCTTCGATCAAGGCCTGACGCTCCTCGGGAAGCATCATCGGCAGTGCGGCGACACGCTCGTCCGGCCGGGCCAGGACGCCTTCCAGGAGCCGTTGGTAGTGCGAGGCCAGCCGCTGGGCGGTGGCCTCTTCATACAAGTCGGTGCTGTAGTTGAGCGTCCCGCTGAAGCCGTCCGCGCCACGGAACAGGTCCAGGCTCAGCTCGAACAGCGCCACGCCCGTGTCCTCACCGTCCGCCGGACGCACCGTCAGGCCCGGCAACACGAGCTCGGGGATGGGCGCGTTCTGCAGGGTGAACAGCGTCTGGAAGAGCGGGGTGCGGCTCGGGTCCCGCTCCACTTGGAGTTCCTCCACCAGTCGCTCAACGGGGAGGTCCTGATACTCGTAGGCCCCCAGCGTGGTGTCGCGCACCTGCGCCAGGAGCTGGCGGAAGGTCAGCTCGCGGCCGAAGCGCGCGCGCAGCACCAGCGTGTTCACGAAGAAGCCGATGAGGCTCTCCGTCTGCGCATGGTGTCGACCCGCGATGGGCGAGCCCACCAACACGTCATCCTGCCCCGAGTACCGGTTCAGCAGCATGTGGTACGCCGCGAGCAGCACCATGAAGGGCGTGACACCCTCACGCTGGGCCAGCGCCTCCACGCCCTGGCTGTGCGCCAGGGAGAGCTGCACGGGCACCGACGCGCCCCGCGTGCTGAGGAACGCTGGGCGCGGCTTGTCGGTCGGAAGCTCCAGTGCGTGCGGAGCGCCCGCGAGCTGCTCCTTCCAGAAGCCGAACTGCTGGTTCAGCGCGTCGCCCTGGAGCCACCCCCGCTGCCACACCGCGTAATCGGCGTACTGCACCGGAAGCTCGGGCAGGGACGCGGGCTGGCCGGCAAGGAAGGCGCCGTAGAGCGAGGTCACCTCGCGGACCAGCACGCCCATGGACCAGCCATCCGAGATGATGTGGTGCATGCACAGCAGCAGGACGTGCTCGGACGGCGCCAGCTTCAACAGGGTGACGCGCAGCAGGGGGCCCTGGGTCAGGTCGAAGGGACGCCGGGCATCGGCGGTGACGCGCTTCAGCGCCTCCGCTTCCCGGTGCGTCTCGTCTTGGATGCCCGAGAGGTCCACCCGGTCCACCGCCACGGGGTGCGGCGCGTGGATGACCTGGCGAGGCGCGCCGTCCTCGGTCTGGAAGGTGGTGCGGAGTGATTCATGCCGACGGACGATTTCGTCCACGGCACGCTGCAAGGCGGCCACGTCCAACGCACCCGACAGGCGCAGTGCCGTCGGCATGTTGTAGGACGCGTTCCCCGGCTGGAGCTGATCCAGGAACCAGAGCCGCTGTTGGGCGAAGGAGAGCGGCAGTGCTCCGTCCCCCCGGGCTCGCGTCAGGGCGGGAAGCCGGGGACCGGATGAGGCGGAGGACAGGCGCTCGGCGAGCGCGGCCACGGTGGGCGCCGCGAAGAACGTACGCAGGTTCAGGTCCACGTCGAAGGTGGCGCGGATTCGCGCCACCATCTGGGTGGCCAGCAGGGAGTGGCCGCCCAGCTCGAAGAAGCTGTCGCGCCGGCCCACGCTGGGGACACGCAGCAGCTCCTTCCAGACCTCCGCCAGTTGAGCCTCGAGGGGCGTCGCGGGCGGCTCGACATCGCGCTTGACTGCCAGGTTCGAGACGTCCGGGACGGGCAGGGCCTTCCGGTCCACCTTGCCGGTGGGGGTGAGGGGCAGGGTGCCCATCAGCACGAAGGCGGACGGCACCATGTACTCCGGCAGCCGCTCCTGGGCGTGCTGACGCAAGATCTCCGCGGTCACCGGGGCGTCGGGAGTCACCACGACGACGACGTAGGCCACGAGCCGCTTGTCGCCGGGCACGTCCTCACGGACCAGCACCACGGCTTCCTGCACCTGGTCATGGGTCCGCAGCACGGCTTCGATTTCACCCAGCTCGATGCGGAAGCCGCGCAGCTTCACCTGGAAGTCGAGCCGCCCCAGGTACTCCAGCGTGCCGTCATGCCGCCACCGCGCCTTGTCCCCCGTGCGGTAGAGGCGGGCCCCCGGGGTTCCACTGAACGCGTCGGGGATGAAGCGCTCCGCGGTCAACTGCGGCTGTCCCTGGTACCCACGGGCCAGGCCGTCTCCCGACAGGTAGAGTTCACCCGCGATGCCCGCCGGGGCTACCCGCTGCCGCGCATCCAGCACGTAGGCCCGCGTGCCCTGGATGGGCCGCCCGATGACGGGCACGGGTGCGGTGCTGTTCCGGACGCTCGCCGTGGTGGCGCAGACGGTGCTCTCCGTGGGGCCATAGGCGTTGAACGCCGTCGTGCGCTCCGTGCTGGCCAGCTGCTTCCAGAGCGACGGGGCCATCGCTTCTCCCGCGCACACGATTCGCGAGGGCACATGCGTCTGCTCCAGCAGTCCAGCCTGGAGCAAGAGCGTGAGTTGCGCGGGCGTGCAGTCCAGCACGTCCACGCGCTGCTGCCCCACCCACGCCAGCATCGCCTCCGGATCCTTCCGCGTCTCCTCGGGCACCAGGCAGAGGCAGTGTCCGTCCGCCAGATGGGCCAGCGGCTCCAAAGCCCCATCGAAGTGGAACGGGGCGTTGAGGCTGACGCGCTGGCGGCTGGCTCCCGTTGCCTGGAACGCCTCCGTCGTTCCCGCGTGCATGGCGAGCAACGAGCGGTGCTGCACCATGACGCCCTTGGGTGTGCCCGTGGAGCCAGACGTGTAGATGACGTACGCGAGGTTCTCCCCGAGGACGTTCACCACGACGTTCCGCGTCGGGAGTGACGCCAGCTTCGAGGCCTCGGTATCCAGGCACAGCAGGTGCCGGACCTGGGGCTTCCAGGCATCGGCCAGGTGCTGGAGGGTGAGCAGCACGGACGCGTTGCTGTCCTTCAGGACGAAGGACTTGCGCTGCGCCGGTGCAGCCGGATCGATGGGGACGAAGACCCCACCGGCCTTGAGCACCGCCAGCACCGCGACGATGGCATCGGGCGTGCGCTCCAGGCACAGGCCCACGCGGACCTCCGGGCCCACGCCCAGCGTGCGCAGCTGCGCGGCGAGTTGGTTCGCCTTCGCGTTGAGCTGGGCGTACGTGAGGACCTGGGACTCCAGCGATACGGCGGGGGCATCGGGCGTCCGAGCCGCCTGCTCCTCGACGCGCAGGTGGAAGGTGGCCTCGCGGGCCATGTCCGCTGCGTCGTCCGGCTGCGGCGCCTCCTCCCTTTCGAGCGGCAGCGCGGAGACAGGGGTGTCCGGCGACGTCACGGCTTCTTCCAGCAGGACCTGGAGGTGCGCCACCAGTCGCTCCGCCGTGGCGGACTCGAACAGGTCGGTGCTGTAGACGAGCCCGCCCTGGTAGCCCTCCGTCGCCCGGGACAGGACCAGCTCCAGCTCGAAGCGGCTGACCGTGTGCTTCGACTCGAAGCCCCGGAGGGACAGCTCCGGGAGCGTCAGCTCGGGAACCGGCGTGTTCTGGAGGGCGAACATCACCTGGAATAGCGGCGTGCGGCCCTCCTCACGGGCGGGCTGGAGATCCTCCACCAGCCGCTCGACGGGGAGGTCCTGGTGCTCGTAGGCCCCCAGCGTGGTGTCACGCACCTGGGCCAGCAGCTCCCGGAAGGTCGGGTCCTGACCGAAGCGAGCGCGCAGCACCAGCGTGTTCACGAAGAAGCCGATGAGCCCCTCCGTCTGCGCGTGGCGACGGCCGGCGATGGGCGAGCCCACCAGCACGTCATCCTGCCCCGAGTACCGGTTCAGCAGCACCTGGAAGGCAGAGAGCAACACCATGAAGGGCGTTGCCCGCTCCTTCAGCGCGAGCGCGTCCACGGCGTCGCTCAGGGCCGCCGGCAATTGGATGGGCGTGTTGTCGCCCTGGAAGGACGGCTGCTCCGGCCTCGGCTTGTCGGTGGGGAGCTCCAGGTACGGCGGCGCGTCCGCGAGCATCCCGCGCCAGTAGTCGAGCTGCGCTTCCAGGACCGGGCCCTGGAGCCACTTCCGTTGCCACGCCGCGAAGTCCGCGTACTGGAACGGGAGCGGGGGCAGGGGAGACGGCTGCCCCTGCCGGAAGGCGCCGTAGATCGCCGCCATCTCCCGGACCATCACGCCGTTGGACCAGCCGTCGGTGACGATGTGGTGCATGTTGAGCACCAGCACGTGCTCCGTCGCGGACTGCTTCAACAGGATGCCCCGGACCACCGGGCCATTCGCCAGGTCGAAGGGGCGTTGGACCTCTTCCTGGACCCGTCGCAGCGTCTCCGCCTCACGAAGATGAGCGACGGACTCACCTGACAAGTCCAAGACCTGGATGGGAACCTGAGAGGGCGGGTGGATGACCTGGACGGGTGAGTCGCCTTCCATGCGGAACGTCGTCCGCAGCACCTCGTGGCGGGCAACCAGCGTGTCGAAGCTTCGCTGGAGCGCGGGCAGGTTCAGCGCGCCCGTGAGCTGGAGCGCCAGCGGGTGGTTGTAGGCACTGCTGCCCGTTTCGCTCCACTGGCTGATGACCCAGAGCCGCTGCTGGGAGAAGGACAGTGGCAGCGAGGCGCGCCGGTCCGCGTGGGTCAGTGCCGGCACCGCGGCGTCGGACTGCGCGGGCGCGTTCTTCTGGCCGTCCAGGTACGCCGCGAGCCCGGCGACCGTGGGGGACTCGAAGAAGGCGCGCAGCGGGAGCTCGATGCCGAAGCGCGTCCGCACGCGCACCACCACCTGGGTGGCCAGCAGCGAGTGGCCTCCCAGCTCGAAGAACCCATCGTGGATGCCGACCCGGCCGACGCTGAGCACCTGGGCGAAGAGCTCGGCCAGGGCCTCCTCCGTCGGCGTGCGCGGTGCGACGTAGAGGCCCCGCTGGACGGTGGGCGCCTCGGGGGCGGGCAGGGCCTTGCGGTCCACCTTTCCGCTGGGCGTCAGCGGCAGGACGCCCAGGTGAACGAAGGTCGACGGCACCATGTGCTGGGGGAGCTGCTTCAGCAGGTGCGCTCGCAGCGTCTCGGCCTCCAGCGGCGCCGAGTCACCCGTGATGTAGGCCACGAGGCGGGCATCCCCTCGCGTCTCCTCACGCACCACGGCAACGGCGTCGCGCACGCCGGGATGTGTGCGCAGCGCGGTCTCGACTTCACCCAGCTCGATGCGGAAGCCGCGCAGCTTCACCTGGAAGTCGGCCCGGCCCAGGTACTCCAGCGTGCCGTCCGGCAACCACCGCGCCACGTCTCCGGTGCGGTACAGGCGCGCGCCCGGAATGCCGCTGAAGGCATCCGGAATGAAGCGCTCCGCCGTCAACTGCGGTCGCTGCCAGTATCCGCGTCCCACCTGCACGCCGCCAATGTGCAGCTCGCCCGGGATTCCCACTGGCGCCGGCTGTCCGTGCATGTCCAGCACGTACAGCACCGTGTTCGCCACCGGCCGACCAATGGGGACTCGGTGGAAGTCCTCGCCCCGAGGGCAGGGCCAGTACGTGACGTCCACCGCTGCCTCTGTCGGCCCGTAGAGGTTGTGCACCCCCACCGGCGCGGGCAGCCGCGCGTACGCCTTCTTCACCAGCTCCGCGCTCAACGCCTCGCCGCTACACACCACCCGCCGCAGGCTTCCCAACCCCTCCAGCCCTGGCTCCTCCACGAAGGCGCGCAGCATGGACGGCACGAAGTGCACCGTCGTCACGCCCTCCGCCTTCATCAGCTTCACCAGGTACGCCGGCTCCTGGTGGCCACCAGGCCGCGCCACCACCAACTTCGCCCCCGCCAGCAGCGGCCAGAAGAACTCCCACACCGACACGTCGAAGCTGAAGGGCGTCTTCTGCAGCACCACGTCCGTGCCGTTAAGCCCGTACTCCTCCTGCATCCACTTCAGCCGGTTGGCGACGCCCCCGTGCGCATTCATCGCCCCCTTCGGGCGCCCCGTGCTTCCTGAGGTGAAGATGACGTACGCCAGTGACTCCGGGCCCACTCGCACCACCGGCTTCGTCACCGGCTGCTTCGACACTTCTCCCGCTGCGCTGTCCAGGCACACCACTCGCGCGCCGCTGGGCGGAAGCACCGACTTCCACTTCTCGTGCGTCAGCAGCACCGACGCCCCGGTGTCCTCCAGCAGCCACCCCAGACGCTCCTTCGGGTACGCCGGGTCCACCGGCACGTAGGCCGCGCCCGCCTTCAGCACGCCCAGCAGCGCCACCACCATGTCCACTGAGCGCTCCAGGCACACGCCCACCAGCGACTCCGGGGCCACTCCCAGGCCCCTCAGGTGGTGCGCCAGCTGGTTGGCCTTCGCGTCCAGCTCCCGGTACGTCAGTCGCTCCGACTCGAACGCCACTGCCACCGCGTCCGGCGTGCGCGCCACCTGCACCTCCATCAGCGCGTGGATGGTCGCCTCCGAAGCGGGCACCATCTCCCGTCCCTGGAAGCCCTTCAGTACCTGGCGGCGCTCGTCCTCCGAGAGGATGGCGACACGTTGCAGCGGCAGGTCCGGCGTGGCGACGACCACCCGGGCGAGCTCGGTCAGATGGCCCGCGAGCCGCTCCAGGGTGACACCATCGAAGAGGCCCGTTGCGTACTCGAAGCGGCAGTACAGGGTGTTCTGCCGCTCGACGACTTCCAGGCTCAGGTCGAACTTGGAGGTGTCTGGATAGAGGCCGAGTTCGCTCAGCTTCAGCGCCTGATACGACACGTCCACGGTGGGCGTGTTGATCACGTTGAGGACGGCCTGGAACACGGGCGTGCGGCTCTGGTCACGCGGCAACTGGAGCGCTTCGATGACGCGCTCGAAGGGCGCGTCCTGGTTCGCGAACGCGTCCAGCGAATGCCGCTTCACGCGGCCAAGCAGTTCTCGGAACGACGGGGCGCCCTCCAGCCGCGCGCGCAGCGCGAGCGTATTCACGAAGCAGCCCAGCAGCCCCTCCACCTCCGGACGGGAGCGGCCCGCCGTGGGAATGCCCACCGCGAAGTCCTCCTGACCCGAAGTGCGTCCCAGCAGTGCCTGGAACAGCGCCATGAGCGCCATGAAGGAAGTCGCGCCCTCGCGCCGCCCCAAGGCGAGCAGCGGTTGGGTGACCTCGGGTGGCAGCTCGAAACGGTAGCTGCCACCCGCGTAGGACTGCACCGCGGGCCGAGGCCGATCCGTGGGCAGCTCGAGCGCCGGGACGCCTGTCAGCTGCTCCTTCCACCACCGGAGCTGCCCCTCCATCACCGCGCCTTCCAGCCACCGGCGCTGCCACACTGCGTAGTCCGCGTACTGCACCTCCAGTGGCGGAAGCGGAGAGGGGATTCCCGCGCTGAAGCAGGAGTAGAGCACCGACAGCTCGCGCCCCAGCACCAGGGTGCACCACGCGTCGGAGATGACGTGGTGCTGCATCAGGCTCAGGACGTGGTCTTCCGGTCCCATCCGGAGCAGCAACGCGCGCGCCACGGGGCCCTTCTCGAGATCGAAGGGAAGCGCCGCGAGCGCCGTGCACCGCCGCAGCATCTCCGCTTCGCGCGCTTCCGCCGAGTCGCCGGGGACGTCCTCCACCAGCGCCGGCAGCGAGCCCTCGGCGTGGATGATCTGCACCGCGCCATCTTCCGTCAGTTGGTACGTGGTGCGGAGGACCTCGTGCCGCTTCACCACTTCATTGAGCGCGGCCTGGAGCGCCTCGACGTTCAGCGGGCCGGTGAGACGGAAGTTGGAGCCGTTGTTGTACGCCGTGCTGCCCGGGTCGAGCTGCTGGAGGTACCAGAGCCGCTGCTGCGCGAAGGACAGGGGCAGTGGCCGCGTCCGGGACACGCGGGGAATCGCGGAGGGCTCGGGCTGCTGCGTCGGAGCGGGCGCGGGCGCCTTCAGCTGGGGCTTCGGCGCGGGGGCCTGTGCCTTGGGCGCGGCGGGGAGGGTGACGTGCTCCACGTGGCCGTCCACACGGAGCCGCGCGTGCCGCCCGGTCCGGAAGAGACGGGCCTCACTGCTCGACGGGTGCTGCACGAAACGGCGGCGCTCCTGCTCATTGGCGCGCCACAGGTCCCAGGGAAGACCCGCGCCCTCCAGGGCCAGCTCACCGACGACACCGGGGGGCACCGGCAATCCGGCCGCGTCCAGCACCCAGGACTGGAGCCCTTCGGGGACACGTTCCGTCGGAGGCCGTGGCAGCAGGCCCCCCTCGCCAGCGGCACCCGCGAGCAGGACCTCCGTTCCCAGGTTCCGGTGCAGCGACAGGGCCAGCTCCGTGGAGGCGCCGTCCAGGACGAGCGCCCCCACGGGCTCCAGCGCTTCGCGGGCCTGCGGCAGCTCCACCAGCGTGCGCGCCAGCCGCGCCGAGGCATGCAGGAGGACGGCGCCCGACTGCCGGGCCAGCGCCAGCAGTTCGTCCACCGCCAACGTGCCCTCCGCCTGCCGCTGGACCTTCCGCTGCGAGGCGTCCTGCTCCAGGCGCTCGCGAATCACGGTCAACCGGCGCAGGCCCTCCAGCACCACAGGCGTGTCCAGGCCGAAGTCGATGAGGCAGGCCACCTCGTCCACATCGGCTTCCCGGACGTGGAGCAGGCGCTGCACGCCGCTCTCCACCGTGCCGATGAGGCCGGTGCCCTTCGCGTGGTGCTCGAAGGTGTGTTCGAGCAGGGCATTCACGTCCTCCTCGGACACCTTGTCGATTTCGCCCTGGTAACCCTGCGCGGCCAGCAGCGTGGCGGTGATCTCCGCCGAACTCCGGAAGTAGCTCAGCAGCGGCTTGCGGACCGTGCGCAGCACCTCCTGTTCGTCATCGCCGATGAACGCGTGCAGCATCAACGCGACGTGGCCACGGCCCGGATGCCCGTTGCGGCGCCACGCTTCGCGGTAGAGCCCCACCTTCTGCTTCAGCTCCTCCAATGACTGCGTGAGCAGGCCGGTGAGCACGCCAGCACCCACTTCACCGGCCAGGCGGAACGTCTCCGGACTGCCGGCGGCCGTGAGCCACACGGGC
Organism: Myxococcus sp. AB036A; assembly: GCF_006547355.1. Taxonomy (NCBI): domain Bacteria; kingdom Pseudomonadati; phylum Myxococcota; class Myxococcia; order Myxococcales; family Myxococcaceae; genus Myxococcus; species Myxococcus sp. AB036A. Next base: position 38,800 of record NZ_VHLC01000013.1, read on the forward strand.
AGGTCCTTCTGGACGGGCTTGGGCCGCAGGCCGACCTCCACCGTGACGCCGCCGCCACCCGGACGGCGGAGCTTCTCGCCTCGCCAGAGGGCGCGCACCGTCTCCAGGTTCCGCAGCAGGACGTTGCGGCGATCCTCGAAGTTCTGCGGGGCGAAGGTGAAGTCCGCCACGTGCCAGCCCGTCGCAATCGACAGACCCGCGCGGCCTCCGGAGAGGTTGTCCACCACGGACCACTGCTCGGCGACCTGCAGCGGGTCATGCAGCGGGAGCACGACGCTGCCCGAGCGCAGGCTCAGGTTGCGGGTGATGGTGGCCAGCGCGCCCGCCACCACCGCGGGCTGGGGATAGAGGCCGCCGAACGAGTGGAAGTGCCGCTCCGGCGTCCACACCGCGGAGAAGCCGTTGGCGTCCGCGTACTTCGCGCCCTCGACCAACAGCTCGTACTTCGGCCCCACGAGCGAGTCTTCATCGTTGGCGAAGTAGATGAGGCTCAGGTCCATCGCACCCTGGCGAGGGCCGCCGCCCTGGAGGACTTCCCACTGGGCCGTCACCTGCTCGGAGGGGAACTTCACGGTCAGCCCGCGTGACAGGGCCCACAGGGCCTCCAGCTCCGGGCGCTCCGCCGAGGACTCCGCGGCGGCCACCCACGTGGTGCCTTCCGCGGGCCGCAGCCGCTTGTCGAGCGCATCGAAGAGCTCGGTGAGCCCCTGATGCACCAGGGCCCACGGCGACTGGTTGGCGCCCACGGGCAGCAGCCACGCCAGCGCCTCCGGGGCCGGAGCCGGGTGCTCCGCCAGCGCACCGGAAGACTCCAGCGCGTCCTCCACATGGAGCACCCGCGCCGCATCCAGCCGCGCGGCGGTCATGATGCCTTGCCACGTGACGAGCACCGGCACCCGGGCTCCAGGTGCCGCGAAGTCCGACAGGCGCCCCAGGTCCGTGGGGCCCACGGCCACGACGGCGCCACCGGCCTCCAGGACACCCCAGAGGACGGCCAGCTTCGCGGGGGACGGCTTCAGGCAGACCGCGACCGGCTCACCGGGTTGCACGCCGAGCGTTCGCAGCCGCGCGGCGACGTTGCGCGCACGCTGGGCGAGGTCGCTCCAGGTCCACGACGTCGAGCCCTGAATGACGGCGGTGGCTCCCGGCTGACGGGCCGCGCGCTGGGACAGCCGCGAGGGAATCGGCGTGGAGACGGGCCGGGGAAGGGGGGCAGGCCAGGCGCGCCGGTCCTCCTCCGTGGCCAGGGGCAACCGGGAGATGCGCTCCGAGGGCCGAGCCAGCGCCGAACCCAACAGCACCTGGAGGTGCTCCACGATGCGCCGGGCCGTGGCTTCGTCGAACAACTCGGTGGCGTACTCCAGCGCGCCGCTGATGCGACCGGCGTCATCGCCGAGCACGAGGGACAGGTCGGACAGCGTCGCGCCCCACTGCACCGGGGCGTCCGGCACTTCCACCATGGTTCCGCGGACGCCGGTCAGCTCCAGCGCGGCGGCCGTGCCTCCCACCGTGGTGTGGAAGACGAAGATGGTGTCCGTCAGCCGTCCCCGGCCAATGTCCTTGCCGGGGACGAGGGCCTCCACGAGGTGCTCGAAGGGCACGTCCGGACGCAACTGGACGTCGTTGACCTCCTGCCGCACGCGGGCCAGGAGCTCGAGGAACGTCGGGTCATCCGCGAAGCTGGTGCGGAACGCGGCCGAGTGCGCCACGTAGCCGATGAGCGGCAGCAGCTCCGGCCGGGTGCGGTTGCCAATGGGCGTGCCGACGATGATGTCCGTCTGCCCGCTGTAGCGGTGCAGCAGCGCCTGCCAGGCGGCGAGCACCATCATGTATGGGGTGTAGCTCTCACGCTTTCCAAACTCCGCCACCTCCCGGGACAGCGCGGCCGAGAAGGACACCGGCATGCGCACTGACGTCAGCGGGCTCGTCTTGGGGCGCGGCCGGTCCGTTGCGATGTTCAGTTGCCGAGGCATGGCGGCAAGCTGGTTGCGCCACCACTGCTCCTGTTCGGGCAGACGTCCTTCAGCGACGACCTGCCGCTGCCATGCGCCGAAGTCCGCGTACTGCACGGGAAGCGGCGGCAGGGGCGCTGGACGGCCCTGCTGGAAGGCCGCGTAGCACTGGAACAGCTCGTGGATGAAGATGTTGACGGACAGCGTGTCGCTGACGATGTGGTGGATGTTGCCCAGCAGGATGTGCACGTGCTCGTCGAGCTGGAGCAGCGTGGTCCGGACGACAGGGCCCTTCACCAGATCGAACGGCTTCGCGGCGTCCTCGCGGGCCAACTGCATCGCCTCGGCCTCGCGCTGTTCGGGGGTGCCGGTGAGCGTCAGGCGCACCAGCGGGACATGCATCCGCGCGTGGAAGCGCTGGACCGGGCGGCCATCCACCACGTCGTAGGTCGTCCGCAGGGATTCGTGGCGCTGGATGATCTCCTGGACGGCGCGCTCCAGGATGACCGCGTCCACGACGCCTTCCAGCCGGAAGACGAACGGGATGTTGTACGCGGACAGGCCCGGCAGGTGCTGCTCCAGGCGCCAGACGCGCTCCTGGACGAAGGACAGCGGCAGGGGCCGGTCGCGAGGCAGCGGGACGATGGGCAGCTCGCGGGTGGCCTCTACGACCGGGGCCTGACGCAGCAGGGGCTCGATGCGCTGGGCGATGCCCGCCACGGTGGGGGCCTCGAACAGCGCGGCCAGGGGGAGCTGGACACCGAACGTGGACCGCACCTGGTTGAGGAGCTGGGCGGCCATCAGCGAGTTGCCGCCGATCTCCAGGAAGTTGTCGTCGCGGCCCACGAACGTCAGGCCGAGCCGCTCACGCCAGAGCGCCGCCAGCCGTTCCTCGATGTCGCCTCGCGGCGAGTCTTCGCGTTCTGGGGTGAGAGCAGGCGCGGGCGTCCCCTGGGCCTGATGCGGCGACGTGGCCTGGCGGGCCGCGAGGCTGCCGTGGGTCTGGACTGGAGCCGAGGCCCCATTCTGTCCTCCAGGCACATGGGCAGAGAGCTGCGGGGTGCCGGGCGTCGCGAAGCTCCCAGGTGCCGGGAACGCGGCCGCGGAACCGACCTGCACCCCCGACGCTGGCGCCGGGGACGCGTGGAGCCCTACATTCGCAGGGGATGACGGCGCCGCGACCGAGGCGAGCGCAGCCGCGTGCCCCGCGCCGTGCGTCGGCGCGGAAATGGCCGCCTGCGCCGGCCGCGCCGGAGCCTCCACCCAGCAGCGCTTCTCCTGGAACGGGTACGTGGGCAGGTGCAGGCGCAGCCGCTGTTCGTGGCCGTAGAAGACGTTCCAGTCCACCGAGACGCCCAGGGTCCACAGCTCGCCCACCGCGGTCATCAGGCTGGCGTGCTCCGGGGTCGTGCCGCCACGGCGCAGCGTCGCCACCGCCTTGACCCGCTCCTTGTCGCGTCCCAGGCACGCGCGTACCAGCGGCGTCAGGTCCTGCCCCGGGCCGACCTCCAGCAACAGGCTGCATCCCTCTTCGAGCAATGCCCCGACGGCATTCGTGAAGCGCACCGGCTGGCGCATCTGCGCCGCCCAGTAGTCCGGCTGGGCCAGCTCGTTCGCCTGTGCCCACCGTCCCGTGACGCTGGAGGCGTAACGGAGCGTCGGCGCATGCCGCTGGAGCGAGTTCACCACGTCTGCCAGCGCCGGCATCAGCGGCTCCACGTCCGCCGAATGGAACGCGTGCGGCGCGGGCATCCGCACGGTGCCCACTTCACGGCGACGCAGCTCATCCTGAAGCCGCTCCACCTCCGCGATGGGGCCGGCGACAACGCAGCGATCCGGTGCGTTGATGGCCGCCAGCGACAGCCGGCCCGTCAGCAGCGGCAGCACCTGCGACTCCGGCATCGCCACCGCGAGCATCGCGCCCGGGGGCATGCGGTGCATCAGCTCGCCACGTGCCACGGCGAGCCGCATCGCGTCTTCCAGCGACAGCACGCCCGACAGGCACGCGGCGGCATACTCACCGAAGCTGTGCCCCAGCACGGCATACGGCCGCAGGCCCCAGTCCATCCACATCCGGGCCAGCGAATACTCCACCGTGAACAGCGCGGGCAGGGCGGCACGGGTATCAGCCACCGCCGCCGCGTCCACTCCCGGCCCGGCGAACAGCACCTCGCGGACCCGCTCCCGGAGCGCGGGCTCCAGCAGCGCCAGGCACGCATCCGCGTGAGCGCGGAAGGCCGGCTCCGCTTCGTACAGCTCGCGGCCCATGCCCGCCTGCTGCGCGCCCTGGCCCGGGAAGATGAAGGCCACCCGGCGGCGGTTCGCGTCGGCATCGGCCACCTTCACCGGCGTGTACGGCTTGCGCAGCCGCGCCGTCAGGTCCGCGGCGTCCCGGGCCACCACGGTGCGCCGGAACTCGAAGGCCTTGCGTCCCACGGCATGCGTGAAGGCCACGTCCGCCAGGGACAGGTCCGCGGCGTGGGCCTCGGCATGCCCGGCGAGTTGCCGCGCCGCCGCTTCCAGCGCTTCGGCGGAGCGAGCGGACAGCGTGACGACCTGGTGTGAGCGCGTGGTGGAGCCGCTGTGCGCCATCGGGGACTCCTCGAGCACTGCGTGGGCGTTGGTGCCGCCAATGCCGAAGGAGCTGACGGCCGCGCGTCGCGGCGTCTCGGTCCTCGGCCACGGCCGCAGGGTGGTGTTGACGAAGAAGGGGCTGGCGTCGAAGTCGATCTGCGGATTGGGCCGCTCGAAGTGCAGGCTGGGCGGCACCTCGCCATGGTGCAGGGACAGCGCGACCTTCATGAGGCCCGCCAGTCCGGCCACCGTGTCCATGTGCCCCATGTTGCTCTTGAGCGAGGCCAGGGCGATGGTGCCCCGGTGCTCGGCGCCCAGGCCGTAGGCGCGCTGGAGCGCGGCCACTTCAATGGGGTCGCCCAGCGGCGTCGCCGTGCCGTGGGCCTCCACGTAGCCGATGTCCTGGGCCCGCACGCCGGAGCGCGCGAGCGCCTGGGAGATGACCGCGGCCTGGCCCTGGACGCTGGGGGCGGTGTAGCCGGACTTGTAGCGCCCGTCGTTGTTGGTCGCCGTGGCCCGGATGACGGCGTAGATGGAGTCGCCATCCCGCTGCGCGTCCTCCAGCCGCTTGAGGACCACGCACGCGACGCCGTTCCCGGACACCGTGCCCTGCGCGTTCGCGTCGAAGCTCCGGCAGTGTCCGTCCGGAGAGAGAATCATTCCCTCCTGGTAGACGTAGCCGGTGCGCTGCGGGACGGCGATGCGCGTGGCCCCCGCCAGCGCCACACCCGAACGACCCGCCAGCAGGTTCTGGCAGGCGAGGTGGACAGCGACGAGCCCCGTGGAGCACGCCGTGTAGACGAGGACGCTCTCACCGGTGAGCCCCAGCTTGAAAGACGCCTTGGTGGCCAGGCTCTCATGGGTGGCGGTGCCGTAGAGCTCGAACAGGGCCGCGCCATCCAGCGGCAGCGTGGCCCGGACCGCGTCCTTGTAGCCGGAGTCGACGGCGCCCGCGTACAGCGAGATGGCCTCGGGCGTGCGCTCCGGGTCGATGCCCGCGTCCTCCAGCGCGGACCACGCCGTCTGGAGGAAGAGCCGCTGCTGTGGGTCCATCCACTGCGCTTCGCGCAGTGACAGGTCGAAGAAGCCCGGGTCGAATCCGTCGATGCCGTCCAGGACACCACCGGCCGGGACGAAGGCCGGATGTTGTGACAGCTCCAAGCCTTCGGGCAGGCCGGGCATCCGCTCCAACTGCTCGGGCGTGAAGCGGGAGATGGACTCCACACCTTCGCGCAGGTTCCGCCAGAAGTCCTGGACGGAGCTGGCTCCCGGGAAGCGCCCCGACATGCCCACGATGGCGACCAGGCCGGAGCCCGTGGCGGGTTTCGCCTCGGCGCTCGGCTTGGAGGCAGGCTCGGGCCGCGCGGGGGCGGCGGGGACCTCGTCCACCTTCGCGTCGCGCTCCAGGACGGCGGCCAGCGCGTCCACGGTGGGGTGCTCGAACAGCCACACCACCGGCACCTCCCGGTTCAACGTCTCCCGCATGCGCTTGGCGATGCGCACGACCGACAGAGACGTTCCGCCCAGGTCATCGAAGAGGTGGTCATGGAGGCCGACGCGCTCCGTGCCCAGCTCCTTCGCCCACAGCGCGGCGAGCTGCTGCGCCAGCGGGCTCGACGGCTCCACGAAATGGCCCTCACGGCCCGTGGACGCGCTGTCCGGCGCGGGGAGTGCCTTCCGGTCCACCTTGCCACTGGTGCTCAGCGGCAACGTGGGGAGGACCACGAAGACGGACGGCACCATGTACTCGGGGAGCTGTTGACGCATGCCCGCGCGGAGCGCCGCGACATCCAGCGGCGCGTCATCGCGTCCCATGGCGTAGGCCACCAGTCGCTTGTCACCGGGGATGTCCTCGCGGACCACGGCGGCGGCTTCCAGCACGCCGGGCTGGGTGCGCAGCGCGGCCTCGACGTCCGCCAGCTCGATGCGGAACCCGCGCACCTTCACCTGATTGTCGATGCGGCCAATGAACTCCAGCGTGCCGTCCGGGCGCCACCGGACCAGGTCTCCCGTCCGGTAGAGGCGCGCACCAGGCTGGGTGGCGAAGGGGGCGGGGATGAAGCGCTCCGCCGTGAGGTCCGGCCGCGACACGTATCCGCGCCCGAGCCCTTCACCGCCCACGTACAGCTCGCCCGGCACCCCCACGGGGACCAACTGGAGCTGCGAATCCAGCACGTAGGCCTGCGTGTTCGAGACAGGCCGGCCAATGGGCACAGAGGCCCCGACCTGCGAGGCCTCGTAGGCCGTGTAGCTGGTGGAGATGATGGAGTTCTCCGTCGGGCCGTAGCCGTTGGTGACGGGGACTCCGGTGGTGGTCAGCGTGCGGCGCGTGTGGGGGGCGGACAGGATGTCACCCACCACGTGAATGGCCCGCAGCTTCTTCAGCAGGTCGGTCCGGTACTCCACGACCTGCGAGAACAGGCCCGCTGGGAAGTGGATGAGCGTGACGCCGTGGCGCTCCACCACGCGGGACAGCGTGTCCAGGTCGCTGGCTTGCGCCTCCGGCGGATACAGGACGACGCCGCTTCCGTTGAGCAGCGGAAGCCACAGCTCCATCACCGAGCCGTCGAACGAGGCGGGCGCCATGACGAGCCCAGTCTCCCGGACGCCGAAGTGGATGAAGGGCTCACTGCGCGTGAGGCGGAGCACGCCCCGGTGCGGGATGGCCACGCCCTTCGGGCGCCCCGTGCTCCCGGACGTGAACATCACGTAGGCCAGGTGATTCGGTCCCACGTCGGACACCGGGGACGTGGTGGGCCACTCCGACAGGTCCAGCTCCTCCAGGAGCAGGGTGGGAAGCCCGCCGTCGGGGAGCGGCAGCCTGGCGTGGTTGGCCCGCGACGTGAGCAGCAGGTGCGGTGGCGCGTCCTCCAGCATGATGGCCAGCCGCTGCGCGGGGTACGACGCGTCCAGCGGCACGAAGGCGCCTCCGGCCTTGAGCACCGCCAGCATCGCGATGACCCACGCCGTGCCCCGGTCCAGGCTCACGGCCACGAGCACTTCCGTGCTCACCCCGCGCGAACGGAGCAGGTTCGCGAGCTGGTTGGCCCGCGTGTCCAACTGCTCGAAGGTCAGCGTCTCGTCACCACACTCCAGCGCGACGGCGAAGGGGCGCAGGGAGGCGTGCCGCGCGATGACCTCCGCGATGGTGCCTCCAGCGCCGTCATACCGGGCCGCGTTGTCATTCCACTCGCGGAGGAGCTGCTGACGCTCGCCGGGGGTGAGCATCTCCAGCGTGCCCAGCGGCTGGTCCGGCGCGGCGGTCACGGACGCCATGAGGACGCGCAGGTGCCCGGCGAGGCGGGCCACCGTGGCGGTCTCGAAGAGGTCGGTGCTGTGCTCGATGGCGCCGCGCAGGCCGTCGGCGTCATCCGTGAGGGCGAGCCCCAGGTCGAAGCGCGAGGTCCCGATGTCCACGTCCGTCGGCCTCAGCGTGAGGCCCGTGGCCCGCACCGGGCCCGTGGGCGTGTTCAGCAGGGAGAAGTAGGTCTGCACCAGCGGATTGCGGCCCAGGTCCCGGCGTGGCTGGAGCTCCTCGACCAGCTTCTCGAAGGGCAGGTCCTGGTGCTCGTACGCGGCCAGGGTCGTGTCGCGGACCTGCGCGAGCAGGGCGCGGAACGAGTCGCGCGGACGCACCCGAGCCCGCAGCACCAGCGTGTTGACGAAGAACCCGACCAGGCCCTCGACCTCGCCGTGGCGGCGGCCCGCGATGGGCGAGCCCACCAGCAGATCCTCCTGCCGACTGTAACGCGAGAGCAGCACCTGCCACACGGCCAGCAGCGCCATGTACGGAGTGGCCCCCGCCTGGCGCGCCAGCGCGAGGAACGGCGCCACCACGTCCTGGGGCAGGTGAATGGGGAAGAGCTCGCCGAACTGCGAGCGATGGGTGGGCCTCGGCTTGTCGGTGGGCAGGTCCAGCACCTGAGGCGCACCGGCGAGCTGCTCCTTCCACCAATCGACCTGCGCGGTGAGCACCTCGCCCTGGAGCCACTGCCGCTGCCAGGACGCGAAGTCCGCGTACTGGATGGGCAGCGGCGGCAGCGCCGGGCTTCGGCCCTGGGCGAATGCATCGTAGGCGGCGGCGACCTCGCGCACGATGACGCCGAGCGACCAGCCATCCGACACGATGTGGTGCATGGTCAGCACCAGCACGTGCAGCTCCGCGTCCAGCTTCAACAGCAGGGTGCGCAGAAGGGGGCCCGCGCTCAAGTCGAACGGCTGGCCCGCATCCGTGGCGGCCAACCGGCGCGCCTCGGCCTCCCGGTCGCCTTCCGGCAGGCTCGTGAGGTCCGTCAGGGGAAGCGCCCAGTCCGCCGCGGGGTGGATGACCTGGATGGGGTCGCCGTCACGCATCACGAAGCTTGTGCGCAGCGGCTCATGGCGTTTGACGAGGTACTCCAGCGCACGGCGCAGGGCCTCGGTGTCCAGCGCGCCTTCCAGCCTGAGCGCTCCCGGCAGGTTGTACTGGCTGCCGCCGGGCTGGAGCTGGTCGATGAGCCACAGTCGCTGCTGTGCGAAGGACGGCGGCAGGTTCCCATCGCGTATCACGGGCCGGAGCGCCGGAATCTGGGGCGCGCTGACGCGCAGGAGCATGCCTTCCTCGACGAGCTCGGTGACTCGGGCCACGGAGGGCGCGTCGAAGAGCGCGTTGAGGGAGAGCTCCACGCCGAACGTCGTCCGCAGGCGGGAGATGATCTGGGTGGCCAGAAGCGAGTGACCTCCCAGTGCGAAGAAGTCGTCGTGCAGGCCCACTTGCTCCACGCGAAGGAGTTCACGGAAGAGGGCGGCGACGCGCTGTTGGAACGGAGTCATGCGCTCTTGCACGGGCGGGGCGGAAGCCCCGGGGACAGGGGTGGCAACGGGCAGAGGTAGAGCCTTGCGGTCCACCTTTCCGTTGGGAGACAGAGGTAGGGACGGCAGCGTCACGATGGCCGTAGGCACCATGTGGGCCGGCAGGTGCTCAGCCAGCCGTGCCCGCAGCGCCGTCACGTCCGGCGCCGGTTCTCCCGTGACGTAGGCCACGAGGCGCTGATCGCCCGGGGCGTCTTCACGGACCACGGCGACGGCGTCGCGCACGCCGGGATGCGTGCGCAGCGCGGTCTCGACTTCACCCAGCTCGATGCGGAAGCCGCGCAGCTTCACCTGGAAGTCGGCCCGGCCCAGGTACTCCAGCGTGCCGTCCGGCAACCACCGCGCCACGTCTCCGGTGCGGTACAGGCGCGCGCCGGGAATGCCGCTGAAGGCGTCGGGAATGAAGCGCTCCGCCGTCAACTGCGGTCGCTGCCAGTACCCGCGTCCCACCTGCACGCCGCCAATGTGCAGCTCGCCCGGGATTCCCACCGGCGCCGGCTGCCCGTGCACGTCCAGCACGTACAGCACCGTATTGGCTACGGGGCGGCCAATCGGGACGCGGTGGAAGTCCTCGCCACGAGGGCAGAGCCAGTACGTGACGTCTACTGCTGCTTCCGTCGGCCCATAGAGGTTGTGCACCCCCACCGGCGCGGGCAGCCGCGCGTACGCCTTCTTCACCAACTCCGCGCTCAACGCCTCGCCGCTACACACCACCCGCCGCAGGCTTCCCAGCCCCTCCAGCCCGGGCTCCTCCACGAAGGCGCGCAGCATGGACGGCACGAAGTGCACCGTCGTCACGCCCTCCGCCTTCATCAGCTTCACCAGGTACGCCGGCTCCTGGTGGCCACCAGGCCGCGCCACCACCAGCTTCGCCCCCGCCAGCAGCGGCCAGAAGAACTCCCACACCGACACGTCGAAGCTGAAGGGCGTCTTCTGCAGCACCACGTCCGTGCCGTTAAGCCCGTACTCCTCCTGCATCCACTTCAGCCGGTTGACGACGCCTCCGTGCGCATTCATCGCCCCCTTCGGACGCCCCGTGCTTCCTGAGGTGAAGATGACGTACGCCAGTGACTCCGGGCCCACTCGCACCACCGGCTTCGTCACCGGCTGCTTCGCCACTTCTCCCACTGCGCTGTCCAGGCACACCACTCGCGCGCCGCTGGGCGGAAGCACCGACTTCCACTTCTCGTGCGTCAGCAGCACCGACGCCCCGGTGTCCTCCAGCATCCACCCCAGACGCTCCTTCGGGTACGCCGGGTCCACTGGCACGTAGGCCGCGCCCGCCTTCAGCACGCCCAGCAGCGCCACCACCATGTCCACCGAGCGCTCCAGGCACACGCCCACCAGCGACTCTGGTGCCACCCCCAAGCCACGCAGGTGGTGCGCCAGCTGGTTGGCTCTCACGTCCAGATCCCGGTACGTCAGCCGCTCCGACTCGAACGCCACTGCCACCGCGTCCGGCGTGCGCGCCACCTGCGCCTCCATCAGCGCGTGGATGGTCGCCTCCGAAGCGGGCGCCATCTCACGTCCCTGGAAGCCCTTCACCACCTGCTGCTGTTCGTCGTCAGGCAGCATCGGCAGCGCTTGAATGCGCGTCTGCGGATCGCGCACGACCGCTTCCAGCAGTGTCTGGAAGTGCCGTGTCAGTCGAATCGCCGCTTCGGGTGTGAAGAGGTCCAGGCTGAACTCCAGCCCTCCCTCCAGACTCCCATCGCCCAGCTCCATCAGCGACAGGGTGAGGTCGAGCCGGGCCGTGTCCGTACTGGACCGCATCTGCTCGACCGTCACGCCGGGCAGCGACGGCGGCTGCATGGGCGCGTTCTGCAGGGCGAACATCACCTGGATGAGCGGCGTCTTGCCGCCACCGCGCTCGCCGCCAACGGCCTCGACCAGCCGGTCGAACGGCACGTCCTGGCGCACGTAGGCCGCCAGGGACTCCTCTCGGACGCGCGACACCAGCTCCGCGAAGGTCGGCGCCCCGTCCAAGCGGGCCCGCAGGGCCAACGTGTTGACGAAGAAGCCGATCAGGGGCTCCAGCTCGGACTGGGTGCGGTGGGCAATGGGGCTGCCCACGCAGAAGTCCTTCTGTCCCGAGTAGCGGGAGAGCAGGATTTCATAGGCCGCCAGCAGCACCATGAAGAGCGTGGCCCCCTGGTCACGAGCCACCTTCTTCAGGGCTTCCGCCAGCTCCGCCGACACCGCGAAGAAGTGGCTCGAGCCACGCACGGTGCGGGTCGCGGGCCGGCCCAGGTCGCCGTGCAACTCCAGCGCGGGAACACCCATGAGGTGAGTCCGCAGCTCGGCCAGCTGCGTCTGGATGCCCTGCGACTGCACCCACTGCCGCTGCCACGCGGCGAAGTCCGCGTACTGCACAGGCAGGGGCGGCAGGGAAGTCGGCTGGTTCTTACTGAGCGCGGCGTAGAGCGCGGCGACCTCACGCACCAGCACGCCCATGGACCAGCCGTCCGATGCGATGTGGTGCAAGCACAGCAGCAGCACGTGTTCGTCCGCGTCCAGACGGAGCAGCACGGTGCGGAGCAGAGGCGCGACGGACAGGTCGAACGGGAAGCGGGCTTCCTCCGTCATCCGCTGCCGCACGCGCGCGTCGCGAGCCGGCCCCTCGAGCGAGGACAGGTCCTCCACCGGAAGGTCCCAGACCTCTGGCGCCGGCTGGACGTGCTGCGTGGGCAGTCCCTCCGTCGAGGAGAAGGAGGTACGCAACACCTCGTGCCGAGCCACGACTTCGGCGAAGGTGCGCCGCAGCACGTCCACGTCCAGCGCCCCGGACAGCTTCAGGGCGAAGGGCACGTTGTAGACGGCATGTCCCTTCTGGAGCTGCGCCAGGAACCACAGGCGCTGCTGCGAGAAGGACAAGGGCAGCGCCGAATCCCGGGGCACGGGCAGCAACGGAGGCATCGCCGCGCGCGACGCCTGCATCATCAGCGCTTCGATGCGCTCCGCCAGGCCCGCGAGCGTGGGCGCCTCGAACAGCGTCCTCAGCGGGACCTCCACGCCGAGCGCCGCGCGGATGCGCGTCACCAACTGCGTGGCCAGCAGCGAGTGGCCTCCCAGTTCGAAGAAGTCGTCGTGAGGCCGCACCCGCTCGACGTGCAGCACCTCCCGGAACAACGCCGCCAACTGCTGCTGGAGCAGGGGCAGATCCGCCGCCTGGGTGTCTTCGGTGGGCGACAGGTCCGGAGCTGGAAGGGCCTTGCGGTCCACCTTGCCGTTTGGAGACAGGGGCAGGGTGCCCAGCACCACCACGGCGTTGGGCACCATGTACTCGGGGAGCCGCTGGCGCAGATGTTCCCGGAGGGACGCGGTGTCCACGCCCTCAGGAGTCACGTAGGCCACCAGACGCCGGTCCCCCGGGATGTCCTCGCGCACCACGGCAATCGCCGTCTCCACCGAGGAGTGATTGCGCAGCGCGGCCTCGACTTCTCCCAGCTCGATGCGGAAGCCCCGCAGCTTCACCTGGAAGTCCACGCGGCCCAGGAACTGGAGCGTGCCGTCCGCCTGCCAACGCGCACGGTCTCCCGAGCGGTACAACCGAGCCCCCGGAGGCCCGAAGGGATTGGGCACGAAGCGCTCAGCCGTCAACGCGGGCTGGCCCAGGTAGCCCCGGGCCAGTCCATCGCCGCCGATGAGCACCTCACCCGGGACGCCCACAGGCACCGCCTGCATCGCCGAATCCAGCACGTACACCTGGGTGTTCGCGATGGGCCGTCCGATGGACACGGAGTCACCCACCGCGTCGCCCGGCGCCATCCGGTGGCACGCAGTGAAGGTGGTGCCCTCCGTGGGGCCGTAGCCGTTCACCAGCCCCACGCCCTGCGCCAGCCGCTCCCGGACTCGAGGCGCCGGGAGCACGTCACCACCGGCGAGCAGTTGACGCACCGTGCCCAAAGCCTCCGGCTGGTGCTGCTGCATCTGCTCGAAGAGTGCCGCCGTCAGCCAGAGCACCGACACCTGGTGCCGCACCAGCGCCTGTCCCAGCTCCGCCAGGTCCGGCGTGCGCTGCGGGTAGAGAACCAGGCGCGCCCCGTGCAGCAGCGCGCCCCAAATCTCCAAGGTGGACGCGTCGAAGGCCAGAGGCGCCAGTTGCAGCACCACCTCCGACGGCCCCAAATCCACGAAGCGAGAGCCGATGAGCAGGCGCACCACGCCCCGGTGCGGAATGGCCACGCCCTTGGGCATCCCCGTCGAGCCGGAGGTGTAGGTGATGTATGCGAGCTGCTCTGCGCCCACCAGCCCACCCGTCACGGGCGTCGACGGCTGGCGCTCAATCCGCGCCCATTCCTCATCCAGAACCACGATGAGCTGCGAACCGGCGGGCAGTTCGTCCTCCAACGCGGACTCGGTGAGGATGGCGGCCACACCCGAGTCTTCGGCCATGAAGGCCAGCCGCTGCGCGGGGTACGACGCGTCCAGTGGCACATAGGCGCCGCCCGCCTTGAGGATGCCCAGCAGGCCCACCAGCAAGTCCAGGCCCCGGTGCAGGAAGACGCCCACGCGCGATTCGGCGCCAATGCCCAGCGAGTGCAGGTGGTGCGCGACCTGGTTGGAACGCGCATCCAGCTCCGCATACGTGAGCGTGCGGCCCTCATGCTCGACGGCGATGGCCTGCGGAGTCCTCAGCGCCTGCTCCGTGAAGAGCGAAGGCACGGTCGCGTCCACCGGATAGGCGGCCTGGGTGGCATTCCAGGTCGAGAGCACCTGCTGGCGCTCCTGGGCCTCCATCATGGGCAGCGCACTGAGCCGCTGCGAACCGGCCCCATCCACCACCGCCGACAGCAGCACCCGCAGGTGCTCCACCATTCGCCTGGCGGTGTCCGCGTTGAAGAGGTCCTGGCTGTATTCCAACTGGCCTTCCAACTCGCCGCCGCGCGCCCTCATCGCGAGCGTCAAGTCATACCGGGCCGTGTCCGTCGCGCTTGGCAACACGTCGACGTGGAGCCCCGGAAGCGACGGCGCTTGGATGAGGTCCGAGTTCAGGAGCACGAAGAGCGTCTGGAACAGCGGCGTCCGGGACAGGTCGCGCTCACCTCCCACGGCATCCACGAGCTGCTCGAACGGCACGTCCTGATGGGCGAAGGCGCCCAGGGCCTCGTCGCGGACACGGGTCACGAGCTCGGCGAAGGTCGGATTGCCGTTCAACCGGCAGCGAAGCGCCAGGGTGTTGACGAAGAAGCCAATGAGCCCGTCGAGTTCCGGCCGCGTGCGATGGGCCACCGACGTGCCCACGCAGAAGTCCGTCTGCCCGGAGTAGCGAGCGAGCAGCGCCTGCCAGCCCGCCATCAGCACCATGTACAACGTGGCGTTGTGGGCCGAGCCCACTCGTTCCAGGCCAGCCACCAGCTCCGCGGACAGCGAGAAGAAGTACGAAGTGCCCTTGGCGCTACTGACCGCGGGACGCACATGGTCGGTGGGCAGCTCCAACGTGGGAGCGCCCTCGAGCCGCGAGCGCCACCAGTCCAGTTGCGGCGCCAGCGCCGGGCCCTCCAGTACGCGCCGCTGCCACACGGCGTAGTCCGCGTACTGCACCGTCAGCGCTGGCAGTGGGGACTCACGGCCCTGCGACAGCGCCTCGTAGAGCGCGGCCACTTCCCGCACCAGCACGCCCATGGACCAGCCGTCCGAGATGATGTGGTGCATGCACAACAGCAGCACATGCACGTCCGGCCCGGTGCGCAGCAGCACCGTGCGCAGCAGCGGACCCTGCTTCAAATCGAAGGCGTGGTGAGCCTCTTCGGCGATGCGGACCTGGACGGCCGCGTCACGGGCGCCAGGCTCCAAGCCGCTCAAGTCCTCCACGGGCAGCGGCCATTCGGCGGGCGCCGGGTGGATGCGCTGGACCGGTTGACCTTCGCGCGTGACGAAAGTGGTGCGCACCGCTTCGTGACGGCGGACCACTTCCAGGAAGGTGCGCCGCAGGGCCTCCTCGTCCAACCGTCCCGTGAGCCGCAAGGCCGCGGGCATGTTGTAGGTGACCTGTCCGGGATGCAGTTGCTCAATGAACCACAGGCGGCGTTGAGCGAACGAGACGTCGAAGGTCGCCTCGCCCTGGACCGGCCGGGGCAGGGACTCCAAGGGAAGCAAGGTGCCGGTCCGCGGCGCCGACTCCAGGCGCGCGGCGAGGCGCGCCACGGTGGGGGCCTCGAAGAAGGTGCGGAGCGGCAGGTCCACGCCGAGCTGCGCGCGCAGCCGGGTCACGACTTGGGTGGCCAGCAGCGAGTGGCCACCCATGAGGAAGAAGTCGTCGTTCAGGCCCACGCGTTCCAGACCGAGCGTCTCGCGGAACAGGGCCGCCAGTTGCTGCTCCAGCTCCGTTCGAGGCTCCACGTAGTCCGCCGCCCCCAGACCGAGGTCCGGAGCCGGCAGGGCCTTGCGGTCCACCTTGCCATTCGGCGTCAACGGGAAGGCGTCCAGTCCGACGAACGCCGACGGGACCATGTAGTCCGGCAGATGCTGGTGCAGGTACTCACGCAGCGGAGCCACATCCGCCTGCGGGGGAACGACATACGCCACCACGCGATTGCTGCCGGAGGCTTCCTCGCGCACGACGGCCGCGGCCTCGGCGACAGAGGGATGGGCGCGCAGCACGGCTTCGATTTCACCCAGCTCGATGCGGAAGCCGCGCACCTTCACCTGGTGATCCAACCGGCCCAGGAACTCCAGCACGCCGTCCGGACTCCAGCGGACGCTGTCACCCGTGCGGTAGAGCCGGGCTCCGGGGGTGGCGCTGAACGGGTGAGGCACGAAGCGCTCGGCCGTGAGGTCCGGGCGGTTCAGGTAGCCGCGCGCGAGGCCCGGTCCTCCCAGGCACAGCTCACCCGGCACGCCCACTGGCACGGGACGCAGCGCCGGGTCGAGGACATAGACCTCGGTGTTGTCGACGGGCCGGCCAATGGGGACGGAGCGGCCCACGGAGTCCCCAGGCGACAGTGTGAACCGGGTGGCCATGGTGCTGCATTCGGTGGGCCCGTAGCCGTTGGTCAGGGCACCACCCCGCGCCAGCCGCTCCCGCGCACGGGGGGCTGGCATCGCTTCGCCGCCCATCAGCAGGTTGGGCACTCGCGCCAGGGCCTCGGGCTGGTGCTGCTGCAACAGGTCGAAGAGCGACGTCGCCAGGACGAGCCACGACACCTTGTGCTCGACGATGAGCCGGGCCACCGCGTCCGGCTCGGGCGTCCCGGGCGGGTACACGACGAGCTTGCCGCCGTGCAGCAGCGTGCCCCACAGCTCGATGCTGGAGACGTCGAAGGCCAGAGGCGAGAGCTGAAGGGTGACTTCCTCGGGCGCCTGGGTCAGGAAGCGGGAGCCCTCGCTCAGCCGCAGCAAGCCCCGATGCGGCAGGGCCACGCCCTTGGGCGTTCCCGTGGACCCCGAGGTGAAGGTAGCGAACGCCAGTCCCTCTGGGACCACGGGAACCTGCACGGCCTCCGGGGACTGACGGGCGATGTCCGCCGCATCCGCGTCCAGCGCCACGACATGCCACGGGCCGTCCTCGAGGGAGGGCAGCAGCGATTGCCACGTCAACACCGCGGACAGACGCGCCGTCGAGGTCGCATGCTCCAGGCGCTTGACGGGCCAGGACGGGTCCAACGGCACGTAGCAGCCACCGGCCTTGAGTGCCCCCAGCACCCCGATGATCAGCTCCAACCCGCGCGCCGCGCACACGCCAATGCGGGCCTCCGGCTCCAGTCCCAAGGACACGAGGTGCCGGGCCAACTGGTTGGAACGAGCGTCCAGCTCCGCGTAGGTGAGCGAACGGCCTTCGAAGGTCACCGCGATACGCTCCGGCGTGCGCCGGGCCTGCTCCATAAAGCGCTGATGAACGGTGGTGTCGGCGGGGTAGGGCGCAGCCGTGTCGTTCCAGGCCACGAGCACTTCGTGGCGTTCGGCCTCGCTCCACAGCGGCACCGCGCTGATGCGGCGTGAAGCGTCCTCCACGACACCCTCGAGCAGCCGCTGGAAATGCTCCACGATGCGGCGCGCGGTCTCCGGTGTGAACAGGTCGAGGCTGTATTCGAGCTCGCCTTCCAGGCGCCCGCCGCGCTCGACCAGCAACGCTGACACGTCGAACCGGGCCGTGTCCGTGCCCGTGCGCAGCACGTCGACAACCAGGCCCGGCAGCGTGGGCGGCTGCATGGGGGCGTTCTGGAGGACGAAGGCGGCCTGGAACAACGGGGTGCGCGACAGGTCGCGCTGGCCACCCATCACCTCCACCAGCCGGTCGAAGGGAACGTCCTGGTTCGCGAAGGCCGCCAGGGATTCCTCGCGGACTCGCGCCACCAGCTCATCGAAACGAGGATCGCCGTCCACGTTCGCGCGCAGCGCCAGGGTGTTCACGAAGAAGCCGATGAGCCCTTCGAGCTCGGGCCGCGTGCGATGAGCCACCGGCGTGCCCACGCAGAAGTCCGTCTGCCCGGAGTAGCGAGCGAGCAGCGCCTGCCAGCCCGCCATCAGTACCATGTACAACGTGGCGTTGTGGGCCGAGGCCACGCGCTCCAGCCCAGCCACCAGGGAAGGCGGCAGCGTGAACGTATGCGTGGCCCCGCGAAGCGTGCGCACCGCCGGACGCGGGTGGTCGGTGGGCAACTCCAACGTGGGAGCCCCCTCGAGCCGTGAGCGCCACCAGTCCAGCTGCGGCGTCAGCGCCGGGCCTTCCAGCACACGTCGTTGCCATGCGGCGTAGTCCGCGTACTGCACCGTCAGCGCTGGCAGCGCGGCCTCACGGCCCTGCGACAGCGCCTCATAGAGCGCGGCCACTTCCCGCACCAGCACGCCCATGGACCAGCCGTCCGAGATGATGTGGTGCATGCTCAGCAGCAGCACATGCACGTCCGGCCCCGTGCGCAGCAGCACCGTGCGCAGCAGCGGGCCCTTGTCCAGGTCGAAGGCACGGTGGGCCTCTTCGACCATGCGGGCCTGCGCGACCGCGTCACGGGCGTCGGGCTCCAAGCCACTCAAGTCCTCGACGGGCAGTGGCCACTCGGCGGGCGCCGGGTGGATACGCTGGGCCGGTTGACCCTCGCGCATGACGAAAGTGGTGCGCACCGCTTCGTGACGGCGGACCACTTCCAGGAAGGTGCGCCGCAGCGCCTCCTCGTCCAACTGCCCCTTCAACTGCAATGCCGCAGGCACGTTGTAGGTGAACTGTCCGGGCTGCAGTTGATCCAGGAACCAGAGCCGCTGCTGCGCGAACGAGACGTCGAAGGTCGCGTCGCCCTGGGCCGGCCGGGGCAGGGGCTCCAAGGGAAGCAAAGTGCTGGTTCGCGGCGCCGACTCCAGGCGCGCGGCGAGGCGCGCCACGGTGGGGGCCTCGAAGAACGTGCGGAGCGGCAGGTCCACGCCAAGCTGGGCGCGCAGCCGGGTCACGACCTGGGTGGCCAGCAGCGAGTGACCTCCCAGTTCGAAGAAGTCGTCGTTCAGGCCCGTGCGTTCCAGGCCGAGCACCTCGCTGAACAGGACCGCCAGTTGCTGCTCCAGCTCCGTTCGGGGCGCCACGAAGTCCTCAGCCCCCAGACCGACGAGGTCCGGAGCCGGGAGGGCCTTGCGGTCCACCTTGCCGTTCGGAGACAGGGGCAGCGTGCTCAGCGCCACCACGGCGTTGGGCACCATGTACTCGGGGAGCCGCTGGCGCAGATGTTCCCGGAGGGCCGCGGTGTCCACGTTCTCCGGCGTCACGTAGGCCACCAGCCGCCGGTCCCCCGGGATGTCCTCGCGCACCACGGCAATCGCCGTCTCCACCGCGGAGTGATTGCGCAGCGCGGCCTCGACTTCACCCAGCTCGATGCGGAAGCCCCGCAGCTTCACCTGGAAGTCCACGCGGCCCAGGAACTGGAGCGTGCCGTCCGCCCGCCAACGCGCACGGTCTCCCGTGCGGTACAACCGAGTCCCCGGAGGCCCGAAGAGATTGGGCACGAAACGCTCGGCCGTCAGCGCGGGCTGGCCCAGGTAGCCCCGGGCCAGTCCGTCGCCACCTATGAGCACCTCACCCGGGACACCCACAGGCACCGCCTGCATCGCCGAATCCAACACGTACACCTGGGTGTTCGCGATGGGCCGTCCAATGGAGACGGAGTCACCCACTGCTTCACCCGGCGCCATCCGGTGGCACGCAGTGAAGGTGGTGCTCTCGGTGGGGCCGTAGCCGTTCACCAGCCCGACGCCCTGCGCCAGCCGCTCCCGGACGCGAGGCGCTGGGAGCACGTCGCCACCAGCGAGCAACTGACGCACCGTGCCCAAAGCCTCCGGCTGGTGCTGCTGCATCTGCTCGAAGAGGGCCGCCGTCAGCCAGAGCACCGACACCTGGTGCCGCACCAATGCCTGTCCCAGCTCCGCCAGGTCCGGCGTGCGCTGCGGGTAGAGCACCAGGCGCGCCCCGTGCAGCAGCGCACCCCAAATCTCCAGGGTGGACGCGTCGAAGGCCAGCGGCGCCAGTTGCAGCACCACCTCCGACGGCCCCAAATCCACGAAGCGAGAGCCGATGAGCAGGCGCACCACGCCCCGGTGCGGAATGGCCACGCCCTTGGGCATTCCCGTCGAGCCGGAGGTGTAGGTGATGTACGCGAGCTGGTCGGGACTCGCGAGCCCGCCCGTCACGGGCGTCGAAGGCTGGCGCTCAATCCGCGCCCATTCCTCATCCAGAACCACGATGAGCTGCGAACCGGCGGGCAGCTCATCCTCCAACGCGGACTCGGTGAGGATGGCGGCTACACCGGAGTCCTCGGCCATGAAGGCCAGCCGCTGCGCGGGGTACGAAGCGTCCAGCGGCACATAGGCGCCGCCCGCCTTGAGGATGCCCAGCAGGCCCACCAGCAAGTCCAGGCCCCGGTGCAGGAAGACGCCCACGCGCGATTCGGCGCCAATGCCCAGCGAGTGCAGGTGGTGCGCGAGTTGGTTGGAGCGCGCATCCAGCTCCGCATACGTGAGCGTGCGGCCCTCATGCTCGACAGCGATGGCCTGCGGAGTCCTCAGCGCCTGCTCCGTGAAGCGCTGATGAACGGTGGTGTCAGCGGGGTAGGGCGCAGCCGTGTCGTTCCAGGCCACGAGCACTTCGTGGCGCTCGGCCTCGCTCCACAGCGGCACTGCGCTGATGCGGCGTGAAGCGTCCTCCACGACGCCGCGGAGCAGCCGCTGGAAGTGCTCCACCATGCGGCGCGCGGTCTCCGGAGTGAACAGGTCGAGGCTGTACTCGAGCTCGCCCTCCAGCCGCCCGCCACGCTCGACCAGCAAGGCGGTCACATCGAACCGGGCCGTGTCCGTGCCCGTGTGCAGCACGTCGACGACAATGCCCGGCAGCGTCGGTGGCTGCATGGGGGCGTTCTGGAGGACGAAGGCAGCCTGGAACAACGGAGTGCGCGACAGGTCGCGCTGGCCGCCCAGCACCTCCACCAGCCGGTCGAAGGGAACGTCCTGGTTCGCGAAGGCCGCCAGGGACTCCTCGCGGACTCGCGCCACCAGCTCATCGAAACGTGGATCGCCGTCCACGTTCGCGCGCAGCGCCAGGGTGTTCACGAAGAAGCCGATGAGCCCTTCGAGCTCGGGCCGTGTGCGATGAGCCACCGACGTGCCCACGCAGAAATCCGTCTGCCCGGAGTAACGCGCGAGCAGCGCCTGCCAGCCCGCCATCAGCACCATGTACAACGTGGCGTTATGGGCCGACGCCACGCGCTCCAGGCCCGCGACTTGCTCCGAGGACAGCGTGAAGAAGTACGAAGCGCCCCGACCGCTACGGACCGGGGGACGCGCGTGGTCGGTGGGCAACTCCAGCGAGGGAGCGCCTTCGAGGCGTGAGCGCCACCAGTCCAGTTGCGGCGCCAGCGCCGGGCCTTCCAGCACGCGCCGCTGCCACGCGGCGTAGTCCGCGTACTGCACCGACAACGCGGGCAGCGCGGCCTCTCGCCCCTGAGACAGCGCCCCGTAGAGCGCGGCCACTTCCCGCACCAGCACGCCAATGGACCAGCCATCCGAGATGATGTGGTGCATGCACAGCAGCAGCACATGCTCGTCCGCGCCGGTGCGCAGCAGCACCGTGCGCAGCAACGGCCCCTTCTCCAAGTCGAAGGCGTGGTGGGCCTCTTCGGCCATCCGGGCCTGCACGGCCGCGTCGCGGGCCTCGGGCTCCAGGCCGCGCAGATCCTCCTCGGGCAGCGGCCATGCAGCCGGCACCGGGTGGATGCGCTGGGCGGGCTGGCCCTCGCGCGTGACGAAGGTGGTGCGCACCGCTTCGTGACGACGGACCACTGCCAGGAAGGTGCGCCGCAGGGCCTCCACATCCAACGGTCCCGTCAGCCGCAGGGCCGCAGGGAGGTTGTAGGCAGCCTGCCCGGGGTGCAGCTGCTCCAGGAACCAGAGCCGTTGCTGCGCGAAGGACGCCGCCAGTCCTTCGTCAGCGGACGGACCGCGCTCCAACGGGACCAGTGCCGGGACACCCGGTGCGTCGGCCCGTTGGACCTGCGATTCGATGCGCTCCGCCAAACGGGCCACGGTTGGCGCGTCGAACAGGGTCCGCAGCGAGATCTCCGTGTTGAGCTGCGCGCGCACGCGCACGACCACCTGCGTGGCCAGCAGGGAGTGGCCCCCCAGCGCGAAGAAGTCATCGTTCGCGCCGACTCGGGACTGGCCCAGAATCTCACCGAAGATGCGCGCCACCTTCTCCTCGGTGGGCGTCCGGGGCGCGATGAAGGCGTCCGCGGCGCCCAGGCGCTCGGCCTCCGGCGCGGGCAGTGCCTTGCGGTCGACCTTGCCATTCGGAGACAAGGGCAGGGCGGGCAGCACCACGAAGGCCGAGGGCACCATGTGCGGCGGCAGCTTGTCCGCCAGCGCGTCGCGGAGACGGCTCACCGCCTGTGCACTCCGAGCCCCGCGCAGCGGATCGCTGGCAAGGCCATCCCAGGAGGTGACCTGCTTGGGTTCGGGGGACAGGTCGAGCGTGCCCACCTCATCGGGGCGCGCGAACACCACGTCCAGCGCACCATCCCGGTGCGCGGAGGCCCAGCTCACCCGGACCTCGTAGCCGAGCTCCGAGCCGAGTACGTACAGGTCCTCCGGCTCCACGCCGCGGGGCCCCGGCCAGTCATGCAGGGCCTCGCGAAGACCCGCCACCGTGGGCGGAGGCGTGGCGGACAGCAGTTCAACGAGCCGAGTGGACTCCAGGACTCGCGCGTTGGGGAGCCCCCGCACGGCCAGCAGTCCGGGCCGTGCGCTCAGTTGTTCGCGCAGTCCGTCCAGGGTGAATCCGGCACCATCCACCCAGTCCGGCTTCGTGCTCAGGGCGGGAGTCTTGGCGGCATCGCCGACGTGGAGGATGACCTCGTAGCGGAAGCGGCTGAGCTCGTTGTCGTAGCGCCCGTGCTTCGGCAGCACCTCCACGCGCTGGATGCCCGGGATGCGCTCTGGCAGGGCGGTGAAGAAGGCAGGGGAGAGGACCAGTTCCTTCTCCGCCAGGATGTCGCGCTGGACGCGGTAGGCGAACTGGGACGTGGCCACGGGGCCCGCGGTCCGATGCAGGCGCACCGAGGCACGGAAGGCTTCGAGCAGCTCCAGGCTCCGCACGTCGCCCAGGAACACCCGGCCCCCTGGCTTCAGGACGCGCACGGCTCCGCGAAGCACGTCGAGCAGGAACTCAGGGCTGGAGAAGTACTGGACGACTGAGTTGATGACGACTGTGTCGAACGAGCCCAGCTCCAGGCCCGAGAAGTCATCCACGCTCCGATGCAGCAGGTGCACGGAGTCGAGAGCACCGCCCATGCGCTCACGCTGGCGCTCGATGCGGTCCAGGGCGGGCCGGGCGAAATCGACGCCCCAGTAGGCCTCGCAGCGAGGCGCCAGCCGGTACAGGAGAAGGCCGGTGCCGCACCCCAGCTCCAGCACCCGCTTGGGCTGGAAGCTGAGGATCTGCGCCACGGTGGTGTCCACCCACTCACGCATCTGCGCGGGCGGAAGCGACTCGCCGGTGTAGCTGTCCTCCCAGCCGACGATGTTGAAGGTCGGGTCCTCGCTCTCCGTCGTCTCGCGTGCGTAGGCCTCGTCATAGATGGCCTGCCACTGAGAGGACGCGTCGACCTCCTGCGCCGCCGCATCGTCCAGGACGACGTAGGCCACCAGCCGCTGGTCACCCGTCGAATCTTCACGAGCCAGCACCACGGAGTCGCGGACGGCCCGGTCCGCGGCAAGCGCGGCCTCGACTTCACCCAGCTCGATGCGGAAGCCGCGCAGCTTCACCTGGAAGTCGGCCCGGCCGAGGTACTCCAGCGTGCCGTCCGGCAACCACCGCGCCACGTCTCCGGTGCGGTACAGGCGCGCGCCCGGAATGCCGCTGAAGGCGTCGGGGATGAAGCGCTCCGCCGTCAACTGCGGCCGCTGCCAGTACCCGCGTCCTACCTGCACGCCGCCAATGTGCAGCTCGCCCGGAATGCCCACCGGCGCCGGCTGCCCGTGCACGTCCAGCACG
This sequence comes from Myxococcus sp. AB036A, assembly GCF_006547355.1. NCBI lineage: Bacteria > Pseudomonadati > Myxococcota > Myxococcia > Myxococcales > Myxococcaceae > Myxococcus > Myxococcus sp. AB036A. Next base: position 62,638 of record NZ_VHLC01000013.1, read on the forward strand.
TACAGCACCGTATTGGCTACGGGCCGGCCAATGGGCACCCGGTGGAAGTCCTCGCCACGAGGGCAGGGCCAGTACGTGACGTCCACCGCTGCCTCTGTCGGCCCGTAGAGGTTGTGCACCCCAACCGGCGCGGGCAGCCGCGCGTACGCCTTCTTCACCAACTCCGCGCTCAACGCCTCGCCGCTGCACACCACTCGCCGCAGGCTTCCCAGCCCCTCCAGCCCGGGCTCCTCCACGAAGGCGCGCAGCATGGACGGCACGAAGTGCACCGTCGTCACGCCCTCCGCCTTCATCAGCTTCACCAGGTACGCCGGCTCCTGGTGGCCACCAGGCCGCGCCACCACCAGCTTCGCCCCCGCCAGCAGCGGCCAGAAGAACTCCCACACCGACACGTCGAAGCTGAAGGGCGTCTTCTGCAGCACCACGTCCGTGCCGTTAAGCCCGTACTCCTCCTGCATCCACTTCAGCCGGTTGACGACGCCCCCGTGCGCATTCATCGCCCCCTTCGGACGCCCCGTGCTTCCTGAGGTGAAGATGACGTATGCCAGTGACTCCGGGCCCACTCGCACCGACGGCTTCGTCACTGGCTGCTTCGCCACTTCTCCCGCTGCGCTGTCCAGGCACACCACTCGCGCGGCGCTGGGCGGAAGCACCGACTTCCACTTCTCGTGCGTCAGCAGCACCGACGCACCGGTGTCCTCCAGCATCCACCCCAGTCGCTCCTTCGGGTACGCCGGGTCCACCGGCACGTAGGCCGCGCCTGCCTTCAGCACGCCCAGCAGCGCCACCACCATGTCCACCGAGCGCTCCAGGCACACGCCCACCAGCGACTCTGGTGCCACCCCCAAGCCACGCAGGTGGTGCGCCAACTGGTTGGCCTTCGCGTCCAGCTCCCGGTACGTCAGCCGCTCCGACTCGAACGCCACCGCCACCGCGTCCGGCGTGCGCTCGACTTGCGCTTCGATGAGCTCCGTCAGCGTGCCGGACGGAGGCGCATCGACGCGGGGATTCCAGCCGTGGAGCGCGTGCTGCCGCTCGGCTTCGCTCATCAACGGCAGGGTGGTCAGCGGCGCATCCGGCGCCTCCACCATTCCGCGAATCACGTGCTCCAGATGACTCAGGAGCCGGTCCGCCGTCTCCGCATCGAACAGGTCCGCGGAGTACTTGCAGCCAATCAGCAGGCCTTCAGGGCGGTGCGTCGCCTCGAAGGTCATGTCCAGCTCAGCCGTGTGGTTGTCCACCAGGGACACGTCGAGCGTCAGCCCGCCGCGAACGGACAACGCGCGCGGCAGCTCGTAGTCGTCAAGGATGAACCCCACGTTGTACAGCTCGCGCCGCTCCGCCCCAGGCTGTTGCACGGCCGCGAGAATCTGCTCGAACGGCACGTACCCATGCGCGAGCGCCCCCAGCATCCGCGACTTCACCTCGGAGAGCATGTCCGCGGACGTCGCGGCTTCGGGCAGGCGGACGCGCAACGGGATGAAGTTGGTGCAGTCGCCCATCAGCTCGCGAGTGCCCGCCGCGTCACGGCCGGAGATGACGGTGCCCACGACGAAGTCGGACTGGCCGCTCCAGCGGTGCAGCACCGTGGCCAGCGCGGACATCACGCTCATGAACGGCGTGGCGCCCTGGCGCCGCCCCAGCGTATGCAGCCGGGCCATGAGAGACGCGGGCAGCAGGCGCAGGCGACGAGCACCGTGGACGGACAACCGCTGCGGCCGGGACCGGTCGGTGGGCAGGGCCAGCAACTGTGGCGCGCCGGCCAGCGTCTCCTTCCACCACGTCAGCTCCGTGGTGAGCGCATCCGGCGTGAAGTACGCGCGCTGCCACGCGGCGAAGTCTCCGTACTGGAACTCCGGCTCCGCCAATGGCGACGACCGTCCCTCCACGAACGCGCCGTACAGGGCCGCCAGCTCGCGCATGAACAGCGCAACGGACGTGCCGTCCACCACCAGGTGGTGCAGGACGGTCAGCAGGACGTGGTCCTCCGGCCCGAAGCGCAGCAGGGAGCACCGCACCAGCGGGCCTGCCTCCAGGTCCATGGGGCGTTGCGCATCGAGCACTGCCTGGGCTTCGAGCGTCGCCTGCCGCGCGTCACCGCTCACGCCCGTGAAGTCCAGGCACGGCAGGGAGACGGGGCCCGCCGCCTGCACACGCTGAAGCAGCGCGCCATCGCGGGACGCGAAGCGGGTGCGCAGCACCTCGTGCCGGCGCAGCACCTCCGACAGGGCCCGTTCCAGCGCCGCCACGTCGAGCGTCCCGCGCAGCGTCAGCGCCACCGGAATCTGGTTCGACGTCCAGGATGGATCCAGTTGGAGGAGGTACCACAGCCGCTCCTGCGTGAAGGACGCGGGAGTGGGCGCGTCACTAGCGGGACGGCGCTGGAGCGGGGGCAACCGGCGGCCCGTGCCCTCCGCGGACACGGACTCCGCCAGCGACCGCAGACTCAGGTCCTGCAACAGCGCGGCAATGGAGACGCGCACCCCCAGCCGCTTCTCCACGCGGCCCTGGAGGTCGGCGGCCCCCAGCGAGTCCAGGCCCAGCAACGTCAGCGGCGTGCTGGCGTCCTGTCCAACGGCCTCGGCGCCGAGCACCGCCACCAGCTCCTCACGCAGCGCCGTCTCCAGTGCATCCTGGGAGAGCGCGGGCTGGATGGCCGGAGCGGGCGCGGGCGGGGACGCGGGCCCCGAGATGACCCCCGTCCCGCTGCGCCACACGATGGGCAGCTCGCCGGACACCAGGGCGGCACGGCAGGCGAAGCGCTGGATCTTCCCGCTCGACGTCTTCATCACCGAGCCCGGCGGCAGCAGCGCCAGCGTGTGCGGCTGGACCTGAAGCTCCGCGACAATGGCCTTCCGCAGCGCGTCCGCCACGGCGCCCAGCGCGGCCGGGTCCGAGCCCTCCGCCAGGTCGCGCGACACCTCCGCGACCACTGCCAGGGCCTCGCCCTCCGGAGTCTCGATGGCGAACGCCGCGATGCAGCCTGGACGCACCTTGCGGTGGGCCCGCTCCACGATGCTCTCCACGTCCTGCGGATACAGGTTCCGGCCCCGCAGGATGATGAGGTCCTTGCGTCGGCCGGTGACGATGAGCTGCCCGTCCTCCAGCAGCAGCCCCAGGTCGCCGGTGCGCAGGTACTTCGGACCGGCCTCCGCCCCCACCGGGACCGCCTGGAAGATGTCCACGCTGTCCTCGGGCTTGCGCCAGTAGCCCTGCGCGACGCTTCCACCGGAGACCCAGATTTCGCCCACCTGGCCCGGCGCACGTGGCACGCGCGACTCCGGGTCCACGATCAGCAGCCGCTGCTCGGCCAACGTGGAGCCGCAGCCGATATGGGTCCTCGAACCCTCGGAACCGGGCTCGACGCGGACCGCCTGCCCGCGGCCCAGCGCGGCGTCCTGCAGGACGTGCACCCGCGGCACGCGGCCCTTCTCCTCACCCGTGACGATGAGCGTGCCTTCGGCCAGGCCGTAGCAGGGGTAGAAGGCCTCGCGGCGGAACCCGCTGGGCGCGAACACCTCTGCGAAGCGATCCAACGTGGCGGCGCGAATGGGCTCCGCGCCGCAGAAGGCCAAGTCCCAGGCCCGCAGGTCGAGCGCCTGGATGTCCTCGGGCGTGGCCCGCCGCGCGCACAGCTCGAACGCGAAGTTGGGTCCACCGCTGATGGTGCCGCCATGCCGGGACACGGCCTCCAGCCAACGCATGGGCCGCTGGAGGAAGGACATGGGCGACATGAGCGTCACGGGGAAGCCCGCGAACAGCGGCTGGAGGATGCCTCCGATGAGGCCCATGTCGTGGTACGGCGGCAGCCAAATGACGCCCGAGCTTTGCGGCCCCGTCTGGAAGGCGCCGGCAATCAGCCCCAGGTTGTGAATCAGGTTCGCGTGGCTGAGCATCACGCCCTTGGGCGTGCCCGTGGAGCCAGACGTGTACTGGAGGAACGCCAGCGTCTCCGGGCTCACCTGGGGCTCAATCCACGACGACTCACCGCCCGCGGGCAGCTCATCCGTCGCCAGCCACTTCAGCGCCCGGAAGTCCGGCGCCTGTTCGAAGACGAAGTCCGCGAGCGAGAGGATGCCGGACGTGGTGAGCACCACCGTGGCCTCGGCGTCCTGGATGATGGCGCGAAGGCGGGGCAGGGTGCGCTCCAGCCGCACCGGGTCCGGCGGATAGGCGGGCACCGCCACCGCCCCCGCGTAGAGGCAGCCGAAGAAGCCCGCCACGTAGTCCAGCCCCGGCGGGTACAACAGCAACACACGCTGGCCCTGCGCGCCCTGTGCCTGCAACAGCGCGCCGATGCGCGCCGCCTGCGCGTGAAGCTCCCTCGCGCTCAGCGAGGCTTCCTCACCGTCTGAATCGCCGAGAAAGGCGTACTGTTTCCGGTGCGCCGTCTCGCTGAAGGCGCGTTGGGTCAGGACTTCGAGGAGGGTTCGCGGAGTCTCGTGCATGGGAGCGCGCTCGTCTGTCCGGAAGGAAGCGAGGCGCTACATAGCAGGCAAATCCGACCTTCTAGGGGCTGGCCAGGTTCACCGGAAAATTCCCGGAACCACACATGACACGGAGTGTGAGCAGGGCACGCAGAGCGCGTTTTCAGGCTCTTCCGAACAACCCCCTGAGCCACTCCATGAAGCCCTTCTGCTTGGGTGCAACAGCCGCACTGACAGTGGGAATCGAGGGCACGGGCGGCGAAGACGCGGGCCGAACGAGCACGGGCCGTGCGGCCGACGCGGCGGCGGCCGTGGCCATGGGCACCTTCACCGGAGCGGATGGCCCCGTGGCCGTGGCCCCCGCGTGGCCCGCGCTCCGTGCCGCGGCTGCCGGACCCGACGCCGGCGGCGCCTCCGACTCGAGCTGTGCCAGCCGCGCCTTCACGGCCTCCGGGGTGTCGCGCGTGGTGAAGGTGCTCGTCACTTCGCGGCCCGACGAGGCCTCGCGCGCAGTGACCTTCAGCAGCGACTCATTGCTGACCTCGAAGGTGACGTTCACCTGCACGGCCCCACGCGGGAGCTTCGGCAGGCCCTCCAGCTTCAGCGTGCCCAGGTACTCGTTGTCAGCGGCCTTGTCGGAGTCGCCCTGGAACACCGTGAGCTCCAGCTCCGTCTGGCCGTCGCGGTGCGTGGCCAGGGTGTAGCTCTTGGTGGACGGCAGCGACGTGTTGCGCTCCATCACCGCCTTGAAGCGGCCACCGGGCAGGCCCACGCCAATGGCCATGGGCAGCACGTCGATGAGCACCACGCCTTCCAACTGCCCCAGGCTGTGCGCCAGCAGCGCCGCGCCCAGCGCCACGGCCTCGTCCGGGTGCACGCCCTTGCTGGGCGGCTTGCCGAAGAACTTCGTGATCTTCTCGTGCACCAGCGGGAAGCGGCTCTGCCCACCGACGAGGATGACCTCGTCGATGTCCTGCGGCGTCACCTTCTTCGCGCGGAGGACCTCCTCGCAGACCTGGAGGGTGCGATCCACCAACCCCTCCGTCAGCTCCACCAGCTTCTGCCGCGAGAGCATGACGTCCAGGTCGCACGGCTTGTTGTCGATCATCGTCACGAACGCGACGTGCACCCGCACCTCCGAGCGCTCCGACAGCGCGCACTTGGCGCGCTCGGCCGCGTCGTTGATGCGCTGCAGGGCCACCCGGTCCCCTTGGAACGCTCGGCCCGTGGTCTTCTGGAACTCGTCCAGGAGGTACGTGACGAGAGAGGAGTCGAAGTCGATGCCGCCCAGGAACGTGTCGCCGCCGGTGGAGATGACCTCGTAGACGTTGTCGTTCAGCTCCAGCACCGACGCGTCGAAGGTGCCACCGCCCAGGTCATAGACGAGCACGCGCTGGTTCAGCTTGCGGCCGTAGCCATAGGCCAGCGCCGCCGAGGTGGGCTCGTTGAGGATGCGCTCGATGTACAGGCCCGCCAGCTTCCCGGCCTCGCGCACCGCCTGGCGCTGGTTGTCGTTGTAGTAGGCGGGGACGGTGACGACCGCGCGGGACACCGGGTGGCCCAGCTGGTTCTGCGCCACCTCCCGGACCTCCCGGAGGATGAGCGCGGAGATCTGTTGGAGCGTGTAGACGTGCTCGCCCAGCTTCACGCCCGCGTCGCCATTCTCACTGGCGGCGATCTCATAGTGGAAGCGGTCCTTGAGCTGCTCCACCACCGGGGACGCGAAGGGTCGGCCCATCAGCCGCTTGGCGCCGTACACCGTCTGGCGCGGATTGGTGAGCATCTGCCCCTTGGCGGGGTGGCCCACCACCAGCTTGCCGCGCGTGTTGACGGCGATGATGGAGGGCACCGTGTTGTGGCCCTCGCGGCTGGGCAGCACGCCCGGCTTGCCGTTGCGGACGTAGGCCGCGCACGAGTTCGTCGTCCCCAGGTCGATGCCGATGACGACACCGGCGCGCTTCGGGTCCTCCGAGCTGAGGTTCAACGCCGCGTTGGAGATCATCCGCGGCGGAGCGGCGGCGGCCTCGGCTGAACCACTGCCTGGCACGGGGGCCGGCGCGTAGAGCTCGGAGGCGAGGGCGACGGGCGCCTGCTCCGTGGGTGTGACGGTGTAGTCCGGCGGCCCTACATTGGGAGGAACCGGGGGAACATCCGATTGGGCGTGGGGCAGGGTGACGACCAGCGAATCCAGGAACCGGCGGGTGGGCGCATCCGCGTTCAGGAAGCGCAGGCCCATGCCGACGACGCCCTGGCCGCCCTGACCTGTGACGTAGTGAACGACAGCCGCCGCGTGGATGATGCGTTCCCCGCCCGCCAGCTTGAGATCCAGGGTGACGGCCGTCCCCGGTGGCTTCACCGCGCGTGCGCGCAGGTAGATGCCTCCCCGGGTCACATTCGGCCCGTACTTCGCCAGGAACTCCTCGGGCGTCGCGAAGGGCAGCTTCACGACGAGCCCGACCGCCGCCTGATTCGATTCCGTCAATGCCCGGTTCCTGAGCCGCGAGGGGATACTGGGTTGCGATTATCGCCCGAACTCCGAGGGAACGGGCGTCAAAATCAGCGCCCTTCTCCGTTGCGCCGGGGCAGCGTACCTCGTATGGAACCGCACCCGCGGGCTGTGGTGCCCCGCGGGCACCTGCCCACGGGAGCGCCGCTCATGCTCAACCCCGATATCCGGCTCGCCCTCACTTTCGACGACGTCCTGCTGGTCCCGGGCGAGAGCTCGGTCGTCCCCAAGGACGTCGACCTGACGACCCGGCTCACTCGCAATCTCCGTCTCAACATCCCCCTCCTGTCGGCGGCCATGGACACCGTCACGGAGTCCCGGACCGCCATCGCCATGGCCCAGGAGGGCGGCATTGGTGTCATCCACAAGAACATGACCCCCGAGCAGCAGGCGCTCGAGGTCCTCAAGGTCAAGAAGTTCGAAAGCGGCATGGTGGTGGACCCCGTCACCATCGAACCGGAGGCCCCTCTGGGCCGCGCGCTGGAGCTGATGCGCCTTCACGGCGTGTCCGGCATCCCGGTGGTGAAGGGCCAGCGGCTGGTGGGAATCGTCACCAGCCGCGACGTGCGCTTCGAGACCAACTTCACCCAGAAGGTGGAGTCGATGATGACGCGCAAGCTCGTCACCGGCCGCGAAGGCATCACGCAGGAAGACGCGCAGAAGCTGCTGCACGAGCACCGCATCGAGAAGCTCCTCGTCGTCAACGACGCCTTCGAGCTCAAGGGCCTCATCACCATCAAGGACATCGAGAAGCGCCGCACGCACCCCAACGCGGCCAAGGACGGCATGGGCCGCCTGCTGTGCGCCGCCGCCGTGGGTGTGTCCGCGGACCGCGAGGCCCGCGTGGAGGCGCTCATCAAGGCCGGCGTGGACGTCATCGTCGTGGACACCGCGCACGGTCACTCCACCGCGGTGCTGGATGGCGTGCGCGACACCCGGAAGAACTTCCAGGGCTTCGAGCTCATCGCCGGCAACGTCGCCACCGCCGAGGCCACCCGCGCGCTCATCCAGGCCGGCGTGGACGCGGTGAAGGTGGGCATCGGCCCCGGCTCCATCTGCACCACCCGCGTGGTGGCCGGCGTGGGCGTGCCCCAGGTGACCGCCGTGGATGACTGCGTCCGCGAGGCCCAGAAACACGACGTGCCCATCATCTCCGACGGCGGCATCAAGTACTCGGGCGACATCGTCAAGGCACTGGCCGCGGGCGCCAACACGGTGATGGTCGGCTCGCTCTTCGCGGGCACCGAGGAGTCCCCGGGTGACGTCATCCTGTACCAGGGCCGCAGCTACAAGAGCTACCGGGGCATGGGCAGCCTGGGCGCCATGAAGCAGGGCGCCAAGGACCGCTACTTCCAGGCGGACGTGGAGGCCGTGAAGCTGGTGCCCGAGGGCATCGAGGGCCGCGTGCCGTACAAGGGCACCCTGGCGATGAACGTCCACCAGATGCTGGGCGGCATCCGCAGCGGCATGGGCTACGTGGGCTGCCGCACCATCGACGAGCTGCGCACCCAGGCCACCTTCGTCCGCATCACCTCGGCCGGGCTCAAGGAGAGCCACGTGCACGACGTCATCATCACCGAGGAAGCACCGAACTACCGCGTCGGGTAGTCCGGAGGGCGCCAGGGGCGCGGCGGCCCGTCCTCCCGCGCCGCGTCCCGAGGCCATGAAAAAGGGCCCGCGCCTCTCGGCGGGGCCCTGGGTGTCCAGCCAGCAACGGCCGGAGCGTCCTTACCGGCCGCGCCTGCGGCCACCACCCGACGCGGGGGCGGACTCATCGGCCGCGGGGGTCGACGGGGCCACGCGCTTCTCCGCGGCGTTCACCTGGTTGAGCAGCGTGTCCTTGTCGTCCGGCTCCAGCGTCTCGATGGCCTGACGCAGGGTGTTGAAGTCGAGCCGGGCGATGGTGACGGTGTTGCCGCCCTTGATTTCCTGGACGGTGGGCACGCCCACCAGCTCCCGCATGTAGGTCTCGAACTCCACCCGGACGTCGGCCGTCTGCTGGATGCAGTTGTCCTTGGCGTTGACCAGGTGCTGGGTGCCCTCGCGGTAGCTCAGGTCCGGGTTGCGGTTCATCGCATCCTCGAACGTGGCGGTCCGCTTGCGGAGGGAGGAGTACAGCTCGATGTAGTCCACCAGCCGGTCTGTCTCCGGCCGGTTCACATTGCGTGCCTTGATGAGCGCCTCGGTGGAGTCCTCACAGGTGAGCTTCTCCAGCTCGGCCGCACCCGGCATCTCCTTCGCAGAGAGATTCTGGGTTTCGCGGTCCAGCCGCTCATCCGAGGAGATCTCCTTCACGCATCCGGAGGCGGACAGCAGGAGTAGGGTCGCAGCAGCGGTAGGGGCGGACAGGCGGCGGAGCATCCAGGCCTCGAACAATTGAAGGTACTTGGGCGTTGTATTCCGGAAGTTTGTAGCGATAAGGGCCCCCAGCCGTCAACGACGCCCCTCTTGGAGACCCCCAGGTGGACCTGCACGCCGAAAAAATCCTGATCCTCGATTTCGGGAGCCAGTACACCCAGCTCATCGCCCGGCGCGTCCGCGAGCTGGGCGTCTACTGCGAAATCCACCGCCCGGACCTCCCGGCGGAGGACATCCGCAAGTACGCTCCCCGCGGCATCATCCTCTCTGGCGGTCCGGCGTCCGTGGAGGCCCCGGACTCCCCCCGGTGCGACCCGTTCGTCTTCGAAGCCGGCGTCCCCGTGCTGGGCATCTGCTACGGCCTCCAGCTCACCGCCAAGCTGCTGGGCGGCAAGATTGACCGGAGCGCCCACCGCGAGTTCGGCAACGCGGAGGTGGAGGTGCTGGCCCGCCGTGGCCCCTTCGCCGAGTTCACCCCTGGGGACAAGGTCCAGGTCTGGATGAGCCACGGCGACCGGGTGGAGACGCTGCCCCCCGGCTTCGAGGCCATTGGCCGCAGCGGCAATTCGCCCTTCGCCGCCACCGCCCACACGACGAAGCCCTGGTTCGGCGTCCAGTTCCACCCGGAGGTGGTCCACACGCCGCAGGGCAAGGCCATGCTGCGCGCCTTCGTCTTCAACGAGTGCAAGGTCAGCGGCTCGTGGACGATGAAGGGCTTCATCGACGAGGCCGTGGGCACCATCCGCCGCCAGGTGGGTGAGCACGGCCGGGTCATCTGCGCGCTGTCGGGCGGCGTGGACAGCTCCGTGGCCGCGCTGCTGCTGCACCGGGCCATTGGCCCCCGGCTCCAGTGCATCTTCGTGGACAACGGGGTGCTGCGGCAGAACGAGCGCGCCCAGGTGGAGGCGCTCTTCGTGGACCGCTTCCACGTTCCGCTGAAGACGGTGGATGCCCGCCAGCGCTTCCTGGACAAGCTGGCCGGGGTGACGGACCCGGAGAAGAAGCGGAAGATCATCGGCCGCGAGTTCATCGCCGTGTTCGAGGAGGCCGCGCGCGACGTGCAGGACGCGGAGTTCCTGGCCCAGGGCACGCTGTACCCGGACGTCATCGAGTCCGTGTCGTACAAGGGCCCCTCCGTCACCATCAAGAGCCACCACAACGTGGGCGGCCTGCCGGAGACGATGAAGCTCAAGCTGGTGGAGCCGCTGCGCGAGCTCTTCAAGGACGAGGTCCGCGCCCTGGGCCGCGAGCTGGGGCTGCCGGATGAGATGGTGTCCCGCCAGCCGTTCCCCGGCCCGGGTCTGGCCATCCGCGTCCTGGGTGAAGTCACCGAGCAGCGCCTGGAGCTGGTGCGGCGCGCGGATGCCATCGTCCAGGAGGAGATTCGCAGCGCCGGCCTCTACAAGGAAGTGTGGCAGGCCTTCGCGGTGCTGCTGCCGGTGCAGAGCGTGGGCGTTATGGGCGACGAGCGCACCTACGAGTCCACCTGCGTGCTGCGCGCCGTCACCAGCGTGGACGGCATGACGGCGGACTGGGCCCGGCTGCCGTTCCCCGTGCTGGAGCGCATCTCCACGCGCATCACCAACGAGGTGCGCGGCATCAACCGCGTCGCCTACGACATCTCGTCCAAGCCCCCCGCGACCATCGAATGGGAGTAGGGCGGTAGGGCGTTTGACGCCCTGACGCGAAAGAGGCTGCCCGGGACATGTGCCGGGCAGCCTCTTCGTGCTTCAGGGGCCCTGGCCGACCGCGCCGGGGCCCCATCTTCGCCCGAAGGCGTTACTTCGCCGGGCTGGCCTTCACGGGCGGGACCTTGGTGCTGCCGGGACGCAGCTCCTCGAGCAGCCGCGTGGCGCCGTAGATCTTCGTCAGCGACTCGATGATGGCCTGGCTGTGGACGCTGACCGAGCGGTTGACGCTCTCGTCGAAGCCGTACTCGCCGCCCAGGGACTGGATGTTGCCGTCGAACACGATGCCGACGATCTCCGCGTCCTTGTTGATGACCGGCGAGCCGGAGTTGCCACCGATGATGTCGTTGGTGGAGACGAAGTTCATCGGCGTGGTGCCGTCCAGCGCCTTCTCGTTCTTCAGCCAGGACTTCGGCAGCGCGAAGGGCTCCTCACCCGTAGCGTGCTCGAAGGTGCCCGCCATCTGGGTGATGGGGCTGACCTGCTTGCCGTTCTCCGAGTAGCCCTTCACCGCGCCGTAGGACAGGCGCAGGCTGAACGTCGCGTCCGGGTACTGGTTGGTGCCGTAGATTTCGAACTTGGACTTGGCCACCAGCTCGCTGTTCTTGCGGATGACGGACTCCACGTTCTCCTCGTACGACTTGCGGATGGCGCGCATGTCCGGGTCCAGCGCGACGGCCAGCTGGATCATCGGGTCCTTGGAGGCCGCGATGGCCGCCTTGCCGCCCTTGTAGAGCGACTGGCGGACCTTCACGTCACGCAGCTTGGTGCCCTTCACCAGCCGGGCGGCCAGCTTCTCCGGGGACTCCTTGCCCAGCACCTTCTTCACGAAGGGGTGGTCGGAGCCCAGCTCCTCGCGCATCTTGGTGAGGCTGAACGTCAGGCGGGCAATCTCCAGCTCCGGGTAGACAGGCGCCGGGCTGAACAGCTGGGCCTCCAGCGCCGGGACGTTGGCCTGGTTGAACTCACGCAGGCGCTCGCCGTTCGCCTTCGGGAGCTCCTCGGCGCCGCGCACCAGCGTGCGGGCCACCTGGAAGAGCGTGGAGGACAGGCCGCCGCCGTTCTCCATGAACGTCAGGTCCTGACGGATGTTGCGCAGCTGCGCCTGGGCCTTGGCGATCTCATCCCACGCCGCGGCGTACTTCTTCTTCATCTCCGGGTTGGCTTCGACCTTCTTGCGCAGCTCCTGCTCCGCGGCGACCTTCTGCGCGAAGAACGTCTTGTCCAGCAGGGCCTCGTGACGGCCCTTGAGCGCCTTCACCGAGTTCTCCACGCCGAACAGCAGGTTGGTGGAGATGCGGCGCTGCTCGGCGCCACGGCGGCCGAACTCCGTTAGCATGCCGCGCATCTCGGAGAGCGTCATCAGCGTCTTGGGCAGCACCACGTCACGCTGGAACTCCAGCTCCGCGATGGTGAGGCCACGCGAGGTGCGGCCCGGGTGGCCGGAGATGAAGGTCAGCTCGCCTTCCTGAGCGCCCTTGTCGGACCACTTGAAGAAGTTGTTCGTCGTCGCCGGCTTGCCGTCCTCGTAGACGCGCAGGAACGTCACGTCGAGGTCGTAGCGGGGGAACTCGAAGTTGTCCGGGTCGCCGCCGAAGAACGCGATGGCGTGCTCGGGCGCCATCACCAGGCGGACGTCCTGGAAGCGCTTGTACTCGTAGAGGTTGTACTGGCCGCCCTGGTACAGGGTGACCACGTCACAGCGCGCCTTGGCGTTGCCGGCGGAGCAGGCCTGCTCCAGCTCGGACATCTTCGCCTTCAGCGTGTCCGCGTACTTCTTGCCGGTCAGGCCCTGGGTGGCCTTGTTCAGCGTCTCCGTGACGTCGGTGATCTTGACCAACTGGTTGATCTCCATCGCCGGACACTGGGTCTCCTCGCCCTGCGTCTTCGCGTAGAAACCGTTGGCGATGTAGTCCTTCTTCGCCGTGGAGAGCTGGTCGATACAGCCGCGCGCGCAGTGGTGATTCGTCATCACCAGGCCGTTGGCGGACACGAAGCTGGCCGAGCATCCACCCGCCAGACGCGCCGAGGACAGGCGCACGTTGTCCAGCCACTGCTGGGAAGGCTCGAAGCCGTACTTCTCCTTCACCTTCGCGGAGGGAAAGTTGTTGTAGGTCCACATGCCCTCGTCGGCCATCGCGGGAGCCGCGCCGAGGAGGGTGGCAATCACGAACAAACGCTTCATGAAACGGTCCTTTCCAGGGCCATGGGTGTCGCGGTTCTGCGGGAAGCTCCTGGCTGGGTCAAGCCAGTAAAAAACAGGGAAGATTTCCCGGGGAACCCAACATGCGAGCAGGCTCCTGATTCCCGCCGCCAGAGGTTGGATTCCGAGGAGAAACCGACCTTGAACCAGGCCCATTGAGGAACAACGTGACGCGGAGGAAAAAGTCGCATTCGCGTCTGGATTTCCCGTCAACGCGACGTGTCATCCGGCTGCGTGCCATGACTGGGATTCCGCATCCCGCGCCTGGGACGCGGAAGTCCCGACGTCAGTCCTTCCGGAGCGCCTGAAGCGGGTCCATTCGTATCGCCCGCCGGGCCGGAATCCAGCAGGCGAGCAACGCCACGGCTGCCAGCAGTGCCGCCACGGCCCCGAACGTCCACGGATCCCGCGCGCTGACGCCGTGAAGCTGGCTTGCGAGCACCTGGGACAGGACCCACGCCGCTCCAATTCCCACCCCGAGGCCCAAGGCCGTCATGCCCGCGCCCTGGCTCAGGACGAGCCGAAGCACGTCCGCGGGCCGGGCACCGAGCGCCATCCGGACGCCCAGCTCCCGCGTGCGCTGGACGACCCGGAGCGAGATGACCCCGTAGAGGCCGTAGGCGGCGAGCAGGACGGCAAGGACAGCAAAACCGCCGAGCAGCCCCAGGACGAGCCTGCGCATGGCCAGGGATTGCGAGATGACCTGCTCCAGGGTGAGCGCCCGGTAGACGGGCACGGTGCCGTCCACGCGGCCGATGGCCTCCCGGATGGCCGGCAGCAGCGTCTCCGGCTGCACCGAGGTGCGTGTGACCAGGACGAGCCCGTCATCGCCCCAGGGCCTGCCATGAGGGACGTGGAACTCGGCGAGCGGTTCGCGATCCAGTCCCGCCTGGCGGACATCGCCCACGACGCCGACGATGGTGTACGGCGTCGCCCCGATGCGCAGCCGCTGGCCCAGGGCACCGCCTGCCGGAAAGTGCCGGCGGGCCAGGGCTTCGTTGACGATGACCACGCCGGGCTGGTCCGGCGCGGCGTCCAGGGACGTGAAATCGCGCCCCTGGCGCAACGGGATGCCCATGGCGGCGAAGTAGCCCGGACTGGTGGCGCGGCGCTCGGCGCGAGGTTCGTCGCCGGGCTCCGGCAGAGGAGCTCCTTCGACCTGATACCGAGCGTTGTTCCAGGCCCGTTGGATGGGGAGCACGGACGTCATGCCCGCCGCGGTGACGCCCGGGAGCGCGCGAACCGCCTCCAACACCGGCTCCAAGAGCCGTCCCGGCAGCTCCGCGTCCAGGGCGCCGTCCTTGAAGAACCGGTCGTCTGGGATGGACAGGTGCAGCGTGAGTACCTGGCCGGGGGCAAGTCCGGTGGAAGTCCCCAGCAGGTGCAGGAAGCCGCGTCCGAGCAGGCCCGCGCCGACGAGCAGCACCAGCGATAGGGCGATCTCCACAACCACCAGCGAGGCCCCCAGGCGACGGCCGAAGCCCGGCACCGTGCTGCCATCGCCCGCGGCGGCGAGCCCACCACGGACGTCCAGCCGGGAGACCTGGAGGGCCGGAAGCAGCCCGAAGGCCAGGCCGCTGACGCTGGTGATTCCGAGGAGGAACAGGAAGGCCGCGCCGTCCAACGCGATGTCCTGGCGCCGGGGCAGGCTCTCCGGCGCCAGGGCCAGCAGCGCGTCCAGGCCCCAACGCGCCAGCAATGCGGCCAGCGCGCCGCCCAGAAACGCCAGCAGGAGGCTTTCGACCAGGAGCTGCTGGACGACCCGGGCCCGGCCAGCGCCCAGGGCCAGACGAACGGCCAGCTCGCGCCGCCGGGTGCCGGCGCGGGCCAGCAGCAGATTCGCGACGTTCGTACACGCGATGAGGAGCACCAGGGCGACGGCCCCCAGCAGGACCTGGAGCGGCGCCCGCCAGGACTGCGTCTGGCTTTCATCGAGCGGAATGACCCGGGCGCTCCGGTCCCGGTGGGATTCCGCCTGGGCCGCCGCGGAGTTCGCGGCGACTTGCTTCAACTGGGCCTCGGCGGAGGCCAGCGAAAAGCCCGGCGCCAGCCGGGCCCGGAGGGTCAGCACCGTGGAGCGGGTCCGAGCGGCGGCGTCTGGCGGAGCCACCAGGGGCAGCCACACGTCGGTGGCTGCATCGAAAGACGCGGGCATCACGCCAATGACGGTGTGGGACAGGCCATCCAGGCTCACGGAACGGCCGAGGACGGCTGGGTCGGCGCCAAAACGGGCGCGCCAGAGGCGCTCACTGAGGACCGCGACCGGGGCCTGGCCGGGCAGGTCCTCGTCGAGCGCGAAAGTCCGGCCCAGCAAGGGCGGCACGCCATGAACCGTGAAGAAGTCAGCCGTTCCGCGAAGCGCCTGGAGGCGCTCAGGCGCATCCTGGGCCTGGAGGGTGACGCCGCCGCCTGTGAATGCCGCCATGTGCTCGAAGGCCGGGCTGTGTTGGCGCCAGGCCCAGAACGTGGGCCAGGAGACCGGACCGCCATAGCCCTGGGGGCGCAGCTCGACGAGGCTGACCAGCCGCTCGGGTTCCGCGTACGGCAGCGGCCGGAGGAGGACCCCGTGAACCACGCTGAAGATGACGGCGTTGGCGCCAATGCCCAGCGCCAGGCACAGCACGGTGGCGGCGACGAAGCCGGGTGAGCGGCGGAAGGTGCGGAGCGCGAAGCGAACATCCGCGGCGAGCGAATCGAAGAAGGTCATGGCGGGGCGTCGGGAGTGGAGATCCTGCCGGATTCGACTGCAATCGACGGACCCGAAACCGGCCCGGACGGCCCAGAAACCCAGGGCGGGGAACGGCCTGAATCGACCCCAGGTTTCGCGCCCGCTTAGTTTACATAACGCATGTTATCGGACCTTCTTTCAGAGGGAGAGGTCACGTCCTGGACGGTTATCCGCAACCCCATTGCCGCCAACCCACGGCCCGGCTGGCTGCCCGGCACTCGGTGCTTTCCGGCGTCCATCCCGGCGCATACCGTGGCCGCCACATGCGTCTTCTTCGATTCGGACTCGTCGCCGCCACCTGCTGTGGCGCTCTCGTCCTCTCGGGCTGCCCGGACAAGCCGGCCGCCACCCCGGACTCAGGGGTCGCCGAGGTACCCCAGGTCCCCGCGACGCCGCCGCCGACCCGGTTCTCACTCAGCTACCAGGCGCCGCCCAGCGCCCCCGCCGTGGCACCTGCCAACGACGCGGGCGTGGCCGAGGACGCTGGAATCGCCGCCGCGAGCCTCACGGAGATCGCCCCGGCGCCAGATGACGCGACCATCATTGAGCCCACGTCGCTCCTGGAGCTCCGGACGTCCAGCCCGCTCAAGAACTACCGGGTCCGCCTGTTCGACGAAGCCGACCGGGCCATGGTGTCCGACGACGACGTCGAGGAATCCGAAACCGGCCTCGTCTACCGAATCCAGCTGCCGAAGCCGCTCAAGTCCGGCTTCAAGTACACCCTGGTCGTGGATGCCCAGACCGGCACCGCGTTCACCGACGGCCTGGGCCGTGACGTCGACGAGTTCCGCCAAACCCTTCAAATCGCTGGAGAAAAGGAAAAGCCAGCCCCTCCGCCCAAGCCCGCCGGCAAGAAAAAGCGCCGTTGAGGCTGAGCGGCCCGGGACTGGCTTTGAATCAGCGGTCCGCGACCGGCGGAAGCCCCAGCGAGCTCTTCAGCTCCCGCAGCTTGGCCTGGATGATCTGCATGTTCTGGGGCCCCATGCGCAGCAGATGCTTCTGCGCGGGGCTCAGGTTCTCGAACTCCGGCGCCGCATAGGCATACAGCGCGCCTTCGGGAACGACTTCCACCGGACCTTCCTGCACGGGCACCTTGAGCAGATGTTGGATGGCCGCGCTCAAGGCGCTGCTGAATGTCTGTCCCGGCGGCGCAATCTCCGCGTGGGCCTGGTCGATCAGCGGCTTCAGCTCACGGTACACGCTGGCCGCGGACTGCGTGTCAATGGAGCCAATCACGCGGCCCACGGTGTCGTAGCGTGCGTAGCTGGCCGGATCGATGACCGTGGTGCCGTCCACCTGGGTCACCTGGAAAGCCCCCGTGGGCGCCAGGAACCCGAGCACCGTGCGCGGGCTCGAACCCTCCGCGATGTTGTTCACCGCGGCCGTGAAGCGACGAACCAGGTCTTTTTCGCCCATCCACCGCGCGAGCTCGGGGTCAGGCGAAAGCTGGCTCGCCAGGCTGCGGACCTCGGCGTCCCGTTCCGGCAGCGACGTTTCCGGCATCGTCGGGGGCGCCGCGGCCGTCTCGGGAGCGGGCTCCAACGGAATCGCGGGCACCTCCGCGGGCAGTGACTCCTGACGCCGCAGACCGAAATACGACGCCACCAACGCCAGGCCCACCAGGCCCAGGACGACAGCCAGCGTCTTGCTCTTGGAGCTCTGAGCGGATTCGGGAACCTCGGCCGGCGTCGGATTCGTCGGGTCGTTCATTCATTCCTCCGTAGGTGGACCCTTCAACCTACAAACGCCTTCCCAGGTCATTCCACCAGACCGCTACACTTCACACGCGCAGGTGTTCACCGTCCGGTACTCGCGAACGCACGGCTGCTGCCAGGACGGTGAACCGGGCACAGTCACCCTGCCCGCTCAGCCGCCCTGCTCCATGGCCCGGACGCGAGCAAGGGTCTGCAGATCGCGTTCGGTCGGCCCCAACTCCAGGATGATGCGGCTCACGTCGTAAAGCACGTCGCCACGCTCGAAGACTGGCAGCCGGGGAACATCCTGGTTCAAGTCGTCGGTGCCGCGGTTGTACGCCACGTCCATCAGCGTCCGGAGCTGGAAGGCGTCGTACAGGTTGTACTCGACGAGGAACCGGAGGGCCTCCACATCGCCGCGGCGCTGGTACGCGCGCCACAGCAGCACCGCGTCGTAGCCATTCACGCCCTTCATGTGCGGCGGACGCTCGGCGCCAATCTTCCCTTCGATTTCCTTCAGGCCGCCGCCCATTCCCAGGCGCCGCGTCACGAACCGCAAGTCGATGTGCGCATCCGGCACCGGAAATCGCGCGGGGCCGAAGTAGTCACGCAAGACGGGCACGTCGAAGCACGAGCCGTTGAACGTCACCCACAGCCGCCGGGCCGCCATGGCCTCCGGCAGCGCGTCCATGTTCCGGCCCTGGATGAAGACGTGAAGGCCCTTCGAATCGAACAGGCTCACCACCGTGGGCGCCTGGGCCTCCCGGCCGTCCGTCTCGATATCGAAATAGACGGCGTCGTCCTGGAACTCCGGGTACAGCCGCCAGTGCTCCCGGCTCGGCAGCAGCTCCGCGAGCTTGCGCAAGTCCCGGCGGGCCAGCGCGTCCTTCGCCTCGGCGATGCGCGCCCGGGCCACGTCGTCGGACTTCCGGTTGAGCGCCACCCCCTGGCCGGCTTCCGGAAAGTCATCCCAGGTGCGGATGCCGCGGGACCACAGGTCCTTCTCCCGCCAGGGACCGACACTGGGGATGTGCTGGAACGTCCGCTGCAGCATCAATCGAGCGCGCCCAACCTTCCCGCCACCAGGTCGTCCAGGAGCGGGATGTCCGCCTCGCAGAACGGCAGTGACTGCATCTGCGCCGGCGTGTGGAACGCCAGCGCGTGGGCGCCCAGGGGCCGGGGCTCGCCCGAGACAATCCGGGCCAGGAACAACACCAACTCCACCGTCAGGTCCGGATAGGAATGCTGGCCCTCCCAGAGCCGCCGGCCCACGGCGAGCTCCACGTCCAGTTCCTCGCGGCACTCACGGGCCAGCGCGGCCTCGTCCGTCTCCCCGGCCTCCACCTTGCCGCCGGGGAACTCCCACAGCAAGGCGCGGCTTCCACCGGGGAGCCGCTGCTGCACCAGGAACTGGCGTCCATCCTCCGGCCGCGGAATCAGCGCCGCCACCACGCGGACCGTCCTGCGAGCCGGAGTCATCACCCGTCAATCCCGTTCATGTTCAGGGAGTACAGGTAGCCGTTGTTCGACAGCACGAACAACTGCCGGCCCGCCACGAAAGGCGGCGCGGTGATGCCACTCCCGGGGTTCCACGACACGCGCGAGCGCCCCGTCTTGGGCTCCAGGAACAGCAGCGAACTGGACGTGGGCACGAGCAGCATTCCCTGGGCGAACACCGGAGCGAAGGCTGCCCGTTCCCCCAGGGGATGCGACCAGAGGAGCCGTCCTGTCTCCGCCAGGTAGGCATCCACGCGGCCGTCACCTGCGGCGAAGAGCACCTGGCCGCTGACCAGCAGCGACGTCATGCCGGCCACGGCGCTGTTCCACACCAGGTCACCCGACTCGGACTCGAGCGCGAAGATGCCGCTCTTGTACGACGCGACGTAGAGCTGCCCGTTGGCGTCCATCACCGGGCTGCTGTCCACGTCCAGGAACTCGGAACCGGCGCCGGACAGCGAGCGCTCCCAGGTGACGCCGCCGTCGTCGACACTGAGTGCCACCACGAAGCCGTCGGAGAAGCCGACGTAGGCCACGCCTTCGCGCACCAGGGGCCGCGAAGCGCCGCGGACGGTGAAGCCGGTGGGCGGATCCCGGCGGTACTGCCAGGCCCACTGGCCATCCGCGATCTTCACCGCGAAGAGCGTGTCACTCTCCGAGGCCACGAGCACCAGGCCATTCGCGACCACGGGCACCGTGGCCAGGGCCTCGCCCGCGACGTACTTCCACTTCTCCTCGCCCGAGGCCGCGTCCAGCGCGTACAGCACGCCGTCCCCGCCCGGAACATAGGCCACGCCGTCCACCACCCGGGCCCCGGCGTTGAAGCGGCTGCCCGCCTTGTACTTCCACTTCACCTGGCCGTCGGGACCCACGCCGCGGGCGAACCCGTCCCGCGTGAGCGCGACGGTCGTCCGGCTGACGGCGTCATAGGCAGGCGTCGCCGTCTCACGCGGCCCGTACTCCAGCGTCTGCGGGGGCGCGAGCGCCGCCCACCAGTTGACGGAGAAGTACTCCAGCGGCGTATTCGACGGCGGCCGGGGCAGCTCCGGATTGCCGTAGTACTGCACGCCACTGCAGCCGCCCAGAAGCCCTGCCGCCACAGCGCCACCCAGCCAACGCTTCCAGCTCACGAGCCGCATCGTCATGGCGAGTGTTTCTACCCCGCGTCCGGAACGGGTGCAGCCGCCGGAGCCTCCGGGGCAGGAACCTTCACACCTTCGGACGCCAGCACCGCCAGGCGCTCACCGGCCTGACGCGCCGCCGCCGTGTTCGGCTGCGCCGTGGTCAGCTTCGACAGCACCTGGGCCGCCTCTTCCTTCTTGCCCAGGAGGATGAGCATCCGGGCCTTGTGGTAGTCGCCCATGCCCACCAGGAACGGGCCACCCGCGGCGCCCATCTGCTCGAAGGCCTTGATGGCGTCCTCGTACTTGCCGTCCGCCTCGAGCGCGTAGCCCTGGCCCTCGAAGGCCTCCGCGCGGAGCGGATCATTCTGGGCCGCGCCCTTGAGGTACTCGCCGAAGGCCGTCTGCGCCGCGGCGTAGTTGCCCAACCGGAACTGCGCCTTGCCCTCGGCCAGGGCGGCCGTCACCGCGGCCGGGGTGCCGCCGTGCTGCTGGCGGAACTCGCCCAGCGACTTCACCACGGCCTCGTCGCGCTCCTTCACCGACTTGAAGGGGGGCTCCGTGTCACCGGGCTGCGCGGGCTCCACGCCCTCCACGGGCCGGTCGAGCACGGTCAGCGCCTGCCCCAGCGCCTGGGAGGCCTTCTCCTCGCCGCGCTTGGACACTTCGCTGGCGATGGCCACGCCCACGCCGCCCAGGATGAGCACGCCCGCGGCGAGTCCGATGATCTTCTGGCGCTGCGCAAGCCAGTCGCTCGCCTCGGTGCCCACCTTCTGGAAGGAGTCCGGCTGGCTGAGCTCTTTCTGGCGAATCTTCTCGGTCTTGGTGGTTCCGGCCACGTCTGGAAACCTCTTTTAAAGAGCGGCGCACTGTATGGAGCGCGCGCCGCGAGTGTCAACGCACTGACGCCTCAGCGCTTCCCCTGGCGTTGAGGCCGCTTGCGGGCCTCGCGCTTGGCCTGCCCGGGCCGGCCCTTGAAGATGAGCCGGATGGGCACGCGCAGGTCGAACGTCTTGCGCAGCTGGTTGGTGATGTACCGCTTGTACATGTCCGGAACGCCGTCCGGATGGTTCACGGTGATGGTGAAGGTCGGCGGCGCCGCGGCCACCTGGGCGATGTAGTACATGCGCAGCGGCTTGCCCCGGACGATGGGCGCCGGGTGGTTGTCCACCATGTGGTCCAGCAGCCGGTTGAGCTGCGGGGTGGGCGCCCGGAAGCGGAACTGGTCGGCGAGCTCCGTCGCCACGTCCACGACCTTCTCCACCTTGGAGCCCGTCAGCGCGGAGGTGAAGAGGATGGGCGCGTAGCCCACGAACTTGAGCGAGTGCTTGAGGGACTCGCGGTAGGTCTCCTGCCGGCGCTGGTCCGCGCCCACCAGGTCCCACTTGTTCACCACGATGACCAGGGCGCGGCCCCGCTCCTCGGCCAGACCCGCCAGCTTGGCGTCCTGGTCCACCGCCGGCTCCGTGGCGTCCATCAGCAGCACTGCCACGTCGCTGCGCTCCATCACCTTGAGCGCGGCCACGACGGAGAACTGCTCCACGCGCTGGGCAATGGACTTCTTGCGCCGGATGCCCGCCGTGTCGGTGAGCAGCAGCTTGCGGTCCTTGTACGTGAGCTCGGAGTCCACCGGGTCCCGCGTGGTCCCCGCCACTTCACTGGCCACGACCCGCTTCTCCTTCAGGATGGCGTTGACCAGGGTGCTCTTGCCCACGTTGGGCCGCCCGATGATGGCCAGGCGGATGATGCCGTCGTCGGGCGGCGCCTCCGCGTCCTCGCCCTCTTCCTTGGGCGGCAGCCTGGCGACGACCGAGTCGAACAGCTCCTGCATGCCCAGGCCGTGCTCGGCGGACAGGGCCTGCACGTCGCCCAGGCCCAGGCGGTAGAACTCACCGGCCAGCGCCTGCATCTGCCCGGACGTGTTGTCCAGCTTGTTGGCGGCCAGCACCACCGGCTTGCCGCTCTTGCGCAGGTAGTTGGCCACGGCCTCGTCCGCGGCGGTGAGGCCCGCCCGGGCGTCGGTGACGAAGACGATGACGTCACACTCGTCCACGGCCAGCTGCGCCTGCTCCCGCACCTGCTGGAGGAGTTGGTCCTCGTCACCTGGCACGAAGCCGCCGGTGTCGATGAAGGTGAACTGGCGGCCTTCCCACTCCGCGTCCGCGTAGTGGCGATCCCGCGTCACGCCGGGCTCGTCCTGGACCAGCGCGATGCGCCGGCCCACGAGCCGATTGAACAGCGTGCTCTTGCCCACGTTGGGGCGTCCGACAATTGCGACCAGGGGCTTCATTTCAGTCGTATCCCAGCTTCTTGAGGCCTTCGGGGCGCTCGCTCCAACGCGGTTCCACGCGGACGCGCAGATCCAGGTACACATGCGCGCCCAGCAACCGCTGCACGGACTTGCGCGCGTCGGTGCCAATGGTCTTCAGCATCTGCCCCTGCTTGCCGATGATGATGGCCTTCTGGCTGTCGCGCTCCACGAAGATGGACGCGGCGATGCGGATGAGCCCGCCCAGTTGGTTCGGCGGCGTGCCCGGCCGGGGCTCACGCTCGGATTCGTCGAAGATGTCCACCACCACGGCCGTGGAGTACGGAATCTCCTGGCGGCAGTGCCGCAGCACCTGCTCGCGGATGTACTCGGCCACCAGCGCGCGCTCCTGCTGGTCGGTGAGCATGTCCTCGTCGAAGACGTTCTCGCCTTCCGGCAGGTGTCCCAGGACGGTGTGGAACAGCCGCTCCACGCCGTCCTTCTCCCGAGCGGAGATGGGGACCACCTCCGCGAAGGGGAACTCCTGACGGTACAGGTCGATGAGCGGCAGGAGCTGCGCCTTGGGGACACTGTCGATTTTGTTGATGACCAGGAAGGTCGGCTTGCCGATCTTCTGCAGCCGGTCGAGGATGGCGCGGTTGCCCGGGCTCACCTCGGGCTTCTCGCTCGCTGGCGGCTCGATGAGGAAGAGGACCAGGTCCACCTCCTCCGCCGCCTGGAGCGCCACCTCGACCATGTAGCGGTTCAGCTCGCCCTTGGCCTGGTGGATGCCCGGCGTGTCGATGAACGCCACCTGCCCTTCCGGACGGGTGACGACGCCGAGGATGCGGTTGCGCGTCGTCTGGGGCTTGGGGGAGACGATGGCGATTTTTTCGCCCGTCAGTGCATTGAGCAGCGTGCTCTTGCCCACGTTGGGGCGCCCGATGAGGGCGGCGAAGCCGCTGCGGTGTGTCTTGGGGGGGGCCATTGCTTCGGAGGTGATCTGGGACGCCGCGTACCGCGGAGGCCCGAAAAGGAAACGTCTGGACAGCGCCTATCACACCCCACCGCCCGCCCGGTCATGCCAGGACGGGCGGCGAGCGGACAGGCTACGGCTGGGTCGTCGAAATGGTCAGCTTGTTGATGACCACGGGCTGGCGGGGGCGGTCATCCCCGTCGCGCGGCACGCCGGCGATCTTCTCCACCACGTCGTAGCCGCTGAGCACCTCACCGAAGATGGTGTGCTTGTTGTTGAGGTAGGTCGGCTTGGACGTGGTGATGAAGAACTGGCTGCCGTTGGTGTTGGGGCGGCCGATGTTCGCCGTGGCCAGCAGACCCACTTTGTCGAAGGTCCGGCCGCTCTGGTACTCGTCGTCCACGTTGAAGCCCGGGCCGCCGCGGCCGGTGCCCGTGGGGTCACCGCCCTGAATCATGAAGCCCGGAATCACGCGGTGGAAGATGATGCCGTCGTAGTACGGACGCTGCGTCTTCTCACCCGTCTTCGGGTCCTGGAAGGGCAGCTCGCCCGTCGCCAGGCCCACGAAGCTGCTCACCGTCTTCGGCGCGTCCTTCGCGAACAGCTTCACCACGATCTGCCCCTGCGTGGTGTCGAAGGTGGCGTAAAGGTCATTGCCCGCGCGGGCCTCGTCCAACATTCCCATGCTACCCTCCCGTGTGGGGGTCCGTCCGAGGACGAACCCGGTCATGTGTCACGGCCTTGGTGAAACCGACTTCGCGCCCGCGTCCTTCTGGGGCGCCGCTTCCTTGCTCGCCGCGGGGGCCGTCACGCCCGCGGGAGCCTTGTCGCCCAGCACCACGCGGGTGAGCACCACCGCGGTGCGCGGGCGGTCCCGGTTGTCCCGAGGCAGGTTGCTGATCTTCTCCACCACGTCATAGCCGCGGAGCACCTCACCGAAGATGGTGTGCCTGCCGGCGAGGTGTCCGGGCGTGGAGGTGGTGATGAAGAACTGGCTGCCGTTGGTGTTGGGCCCCGCGTTGGCCATGGCCAGCAGGCCCACCTTGTCGAACGTGCGGCCGCTCTGGAACTCGTCCGCGAAGCGGTAGCCCGGGTCGCCGAAGCCGGTGCCCGTGGGGTCCCCGCCCTGAATCATGAAGCCCGGAATCACGCGGTGGAACACCGTGCCGTCATACAGCGGCTTCTTCGACATCTTCCCCGTCTTCGGGTCCCGCCATTCCTTCTCACCGGCGGCCAGGCCCACGAAGTTGGCCACCGTCTTGGGCGCGTCCTTGGCGAAGAGCCGGACGACGATGGTTCCCTCGCTCGTCTGGAGCGTGGCGTAGAGGTCCTTGCCGGCCGCGGCCTTCCGGGTCCACTTGCCGGAGTCAGCGGCGAGGACGGAGCCCGCCAGCAGGCAGGTCACCAGCGCGAGCGTCTTTCGGAGGGAGGCGGGGGGCATGTCGGCGCGGCACCTTACGCGCCGCCCCCTGCCCCATCCAAGGGGTTTCACGCCGGGGTGTCGTGTCGCGGCGTTCCGGGCGGGGGGGAGGTGGGACACGCGGCGTCTTCCCGCAGCTTCTCCAGCGTCGCTTGCGCGGCGGACTGCTCCGCCTCCTTCTTGCTCCGGCCGGTGGCCCGGGCGAAGGCCGTCTCCCCCAGCATCAGCTCCACCTCGAACACCTTGGAGTGTTCCGGACCGGACTCCGAGACGACGCGGTAGCGGGGCTGGAGCTTGAGCCGCTCGTGGGCCAGCTCCTGGAGCAGCGTCTTGTAGTCGAGCCGCCCCTGGCCGCTGGAGACCTCGTCCAGCAGGTCCGCGAAATACCGGTCCACCAGCGCCACCGCGGCGTCCAGGCCGCTGGTGAGGAACACCGCGCCGAAGACGGCCTCCAGCGCGTCCGCCAGGACGGAGTTCTTCTCCCGGCCGCCGGACATGAGCTCGCCCCGCCCCAGCAACAGCAGGTCGCCCAGCGGGATGGTCCGGGCCACGCGGGCCAGGCCGTCCTCGTTGACGACGCGGGCGCGCATCTTCGTCAGGTCGCCTTCGGGCAGCCCCGGGCAGCGCGCCATCAACCGGTGGCTGACGGCCAGGTTGACCACCGAGTCGCCCAGGAACTCCAGGCGCTGGTTGTCCTTCAGCTCCTTGTCCCGGGTCTCGTTGACGTACGTCTTGTGCGTCAGGGCCTCCAGCGCCGTCTCCATCCGGGAGAAGCTCAACCCCAACCGCGACTCCAACAACTGCACCCGCTCGGACGGGCTCATCTTGTCCGCACCACTCAAACGCATCACTCCTGAGGTGCGTCCGGGCCCACCAGCCTCACGGCCGCGGGAGGGACCTTCAACAGGTCCGCCACCATCCGCACGATGCCTGGGAACTCATCCAGCTCGAACCGCCCCGCCCACTCCTTGCCCTGCGGACCCGCCAGCAGCCCCCGGAAGGTGCGGCCCGCCACCCTGGCGGCGGCGAAGCGGTACGGGCGGCCCTCCACCTGCAACTGCGCCAGCAGCTCCAGGCTGCTGCGGGGAGGCAAGAGCGCCTCCGCGCCGAACTTCTCCACGATGTCGGAGAAGCGCACCAGCCCGGCGCCCACCGGCGCGGCCTGGGGACGGGCCGCCGGCTCGCCAAAGAGCGCGACCAGGTAGCCCGTCAGCGCCGCCCGCTCGCGGAACTCCGACAGCTCCAGCGTGTGGCCGCCGCCGGTGGCCAGGTCTTCCTTCCCCCGGGCCACGCGGGCCACGCGGAAGTTGCCCAGCCGGTCCGACACCAGCGTGACGGCCAGCTCACCGTCCACCACCTCCGTGGACAGCTCCAGCGTCTCCGGCTCCACGCGCGGCGTCAGCCCCAGCACCTGGAGCTCCGCGGAGCGGCGCTGGACGTGGAAGATGTGCTCGTTGAATGCGTCCGCGAGCAGCGCCTCGATGTCGGCGACGTCGCTGAGCGCGCCCACCAGGATGGGGGCCAGCCCCACCACGGCGGGCGGCGCGATGGGGATGAGACGGTCCCCCATCACCTGGAAGGTCACCTCGGGGATGAAGGCCCGGGTGACGGGATTGACCAGCGGGGACGACTCAAGGTCCAGCACCGCCTCGGTGCCGGCCGCGTCCTCCCGCAACTGCAGCCCGAGACCTTCCAGCCGCGCGGTGTCCATCAAGCCCCTTTGAAGGTTTCCCGGGCGATGATTGTACGCTGGATCTCGCTGGTTCCCTCGCCGATCTCACACAGCTTGGCGTCGCGCAGGTAGCGCTCGACCGGGAACTCGCGGGTGTAACCGTACCCACCGTGGATCTGCACGGCCTTGTTGCAAGCCCGCATGGCGGCCTCGGAGGCGAACAGCTTCCCCATGGAGGCCTCGCGCGAGTACGGCTTGCCTTCGTCAGCCAGCTTGGCGGCGCGGTGGACCAGGAGCCGGGCGGCGTCCAGCTCCGTCTTCATGTCCGCCATCATCCAGCGCAGCCCCTGGAACTCGCTGATGGGCTGGCCGAACGCGGTGCGCTCGCGCGAGTAGCCAATGGACTCCTCCAGGGCGCCCCGGCCCAGGCCCACCGCCAGCGCGCCGATGGTGATTCGGCCGCGGTCCAGGATCTTCATCGTGTCGATGAAGCCGTGGTCCAGCTCACCCACGCGCGCCGAGTCCGGCACCTCCACGTTCTCTAGGACGAGCTCGGCCGTGTCCGACGAGCGCATGCCCAGCTTCCCGTGGATGGCGCGCTGGCTGAAGCCCGGCAGGCCCTTCTCCAGCAGGAAGGCGGTGATGCCCTTCTGCCGCTTCTGCGGCGAGGTGACGGCCAGCACCACGAACACGTCACCCACCGTGCCCTGGGTGATGAACATCTTGGCGCCGTTGAGCACCCAGCCGTCGCCCTTGCGCACGGCCGTGGTCTTCATGCTCGACGCGTCCGAGCCGGACCCCGGCTCCGTCAGGCCCCACGCGCCCAGGTACTCACCCGTGGCCAGCTTCGGCAGGTACTTCTGGCGCTGCGCGTCCGAACCGAAGACGCGCAGGTGGCTGGTGCCCAGGCCGTTGTGGCTGGCCACCGTCAGCGCCAGCGAGCCGTCGTAGCGGGCGATCTCCTCCACCGCCACCGCGACGGCGAGCGAGTCCATGGCCGCTCCGCCGAACTCCTCGGCGACGAGCATGCCCATCACCCCGAGCTGCCCCAGCTCCCGGACGACTTCCATGGGGAACGTCTCGTCCTTGTCCCACTCACGGGCATACGGCTTCACCCGCCGTTCGCAGAAGTCACGGATGGAGGACTGGAGGGCTCGATGGCTTTCTGGAAGGTCAAAATCCATGGTGTCAGCAGGATCTATAGCAGACGGCCCAAGCGCAGCCCGGGCCTTGGAGGTGGGGTAACGCTACCTACTCAAACCGGATAGACACCGTGTTTCTTTTCCGCACGGGGCTGATGCCGCTGGGAGTAGACGCCGTAGCGCTGGGTGAGTTCTTGACGCAGCCGGTCACCCGGGACGATGTCGTCGATGACCAGCTCGCTGGCCAGCTTGTAGATGTCCACGTCCTGCTTGTACTCGTCGCGCAGCTTCTGGACGTAGGCTGGCCGGTCGGCCTCCGGCAGCTCCTGGATCTTGTTGTAGTAGACGGCGTTCACCGCCGCCTCCGGGCCCATGACGGCGATCATCGCTCCGGGCAGCGCGATGGTGGCGTCCGGGGCGAAGCCGGGGCCGCTCATGGCGTAGAGGCCGGCGCCGTAGGCCTTGCGGACCACCACACAGATGCGCGGCACGCTGGCCTCGGACACGGCGGAGATCATCTTCGCGCCGGCGCGGATGATGCCCGCGCGCTCCACCTTGGTGCCAATCATGAAGCCCGGCACGTCCGCCAGATAGAGCAACGGGATGTTGAAGGCATCACACAGCCAGATGAAGCGGGCCGCCTTGTCCGCGCTGTCCACGAACAGCACGCCGCCCTTGTACTTGGGCTGGTTGGCGACGATGCCCACCGGGCGGCCGTCGATGCGGGCCAGGCCCGTGACGAGCTCCTGGGCGAAGAGCTTCTTCACCTCGAACCAGCTCCCCTCGTCGATGAGCTCGTTGATGAGCTCATGCATGTTGAAGGGCTTGTTCTGGTCGACGGGGACGATCTCCTCCACCTTCTTGCCGCCGGCCTTGGGGGCCTTGGGCTCGGCGCGCGGCGGCGCCTGGGAGAAGTTCTCCGGGAAGTAGCCGATATACTTCTTGGCCGCCTCGATGGCCTCCTGCTCCGTCTTCACCAGCACGTCGCCGACGCCGGAGATGGAGCAGTGCATCTTCGCGCCCCCCATCTCCTCCAGGGTGACCTTCTCGCCGATGACCATCTCCGCCATGCGCGGGCTGCCCAGGTACATGGAGGCATTGCCTTCCACCATGATGACCAGGTCGCAGAACGCGGGGATGTACGCGCCACCGGCGGCGGACGGACCGAAGAGCAGGCACACCTGCGGCACGAAGCCGGACATGTGCACCTCGTTGTAGAAGATGCGGCCGGCGCCGCGGCGCCCGGGGAACATCTCCACCTGGTCGGTGATGCGGGCACCGGCGGAGTCCACCAGGTAGAACAGCGGGCAGCGCAGGTCGCGGGCCGTCTCCTGGATGCGGAGGATCTTCTCCACCGTGCGGGCGCCCCAGCTCCCGGCCTTCACCGTGGAGTCGTTGGCCATGATGGCCACGGTGCGCCCGGCCACCTTGCCCACGCCGATGACGACACCATCCGAGGGCAGGTCCGGGTCCAGGTTGTTGGCGAGCTTCGCGTCCTCCACGAAGGAGCCTTCATCCACCAGCAGACGGATGCGCTCGCGGGCGAAGAGCTTGCCCGCCTCCGCGTTCTTGGCGTGGTACTTCTGCGCGCCACCCTTCTCCACCTGGGCGATCTTCTCCAGCAGTCTCGAGTCTTGGGACATGGCCCGTGGCACATAGCAGAAAGGGCTACGGCTGGCTGCCTTCTCGCTGGGGAACCGGCGCGGCGTGACAGGCAGACGACGCACCGCGCAGAACGGTCCCCGCAGGGGATGCCGCTCCAGGCTCCCCTGCCTACCTTGGTGCTCAACGGGGGCGTGCTCGCGATGGATGCGCACCCGGCAACCATTGGGCCCAGGAGGGACGCATGTTCGCAGCGAAGAAAGGCAAGTGGATGGCCAAGGGAATCGCCCGGAGCGAGCTGTACCGCAAGTGGCTGGCCCATAAGCTCATCAATGACCTGCCGCGCGTGGCGCGGAACCGCTGGGATGACTTCGAGCCGGATGACGTGCTGCGGCATGTCGGATTGACCACCTACAAGCCGGCGCGCACCGGCCTGGGCGGCCTGGGCATCTTCCTCCTCGGCGTGGCCGCGGGTGGCGTGGCGGCCCTGCTGCTGGCCCCGAAGACGGGCACCGAGCTGCGGACCACCGTCAAGGACAAGGCCACCGCCTACATGAACAAACAGAACGTCAACCTGGGCCAGGAGCGCACCGCGAACGCCTGACCGGCGCGCGCGGCCTTCGCGCCATGTGACGTGACGCACTTCGGGGACGGGGCACCGGTGGGTACCGGGCCTTCCGTCCCCGATTTCGTCCGTGCGGGCTAGCGGCCCTTGTAGACGGGCGCGCGCTTCTCCGCGAAGGCGCGCAGGCCCTCCAGGCGGTCCTCCGTCTTGAGAATCTCCTCGTACTTGCGCAGCTCCAGCGCCAGCGCATCGTCCAGCTCCAGGCCCGTGCCCTCGTCAATGGCGTGCTTGGCCGTGGCCACGGCGATGGGCGCGTTCTCCACCACCGACTCCGCCAGCCCGTACGCCACGGCCAGCAGGTGGCCCTCCGGCGCCAATCGATTCGCCAGGCCCACGCTGAAGGCCTCGGCGGCGTTGATGCGGCGAGCGGTGAGGATGAGGTCCTTCGCGCGGCCCGGGCCCACCAGGCGCGCCAGGCGCTGCGTGCCTCCGCCGCCGGGGATGATGCCCAGCTTCACCTCGGTGAGCCCCAGCTCCGCGGCCGGAGCGGCCACGCGCAAGTCACACGCGAGCGCCAGCTCCGTGCCACCGCCCAGGGCCGCGCCGTTGATGGCGGCGATGAAGACGCAGTCGCTCTTCTCGATCGCGCGGAAGGTGCGGCGCAGCCCGTCCAGGAAGGCGCGGACCTCGTCCTCGGCCATGGTGGCGCGCTCCTTCAGGTCGGCGCCGGCGCAGAAGGCCTTGTCGCCCGCGCCGGTGATGACGACGGCGCGCACGTCACGGCTGGAAGACACGCGGGTCACCAGCTCGCCCAGCTCCTTCAACATGGCGCGGCTGATGGCATTGCGGCGGCTCTCGCCGTCGATGGTCCAGATTTCGATGGGACCACGTGCGTCGACCTTGAATTCCGACATGTTCGCTCCCCTTTTCCCGGCCTGGCAGGCGGGCTGCTCTGGGCCGCGGCAGAGTGCGGCCATAAGCCGGGTCTGGCAAGACGGAAACGGTTAGCATGGGGGACATGGCCACGCCTCTGCGCTCCATCTCGCACCGACTCTCCCGGTGGGCCCCCTGGCTGCCCGCCATCGCCTACGTGGCGCTCCTGCTTCCGCTCGAAGCCTTGGGGCGCGGAGGTGGCGGCGAGCACTACTCCCGCCCCTCGTCCGGCAACGGCGGTGGCCGCGGCGGCGGCGATGGGGACGGCGTCGCGTTCTGGGTCGTCTACCAGCTCTTCAGCCTGGTCTTCCGTTACCCCAAGGTCATGCTGCCGCTGCTCTGCATTGGCGGCATCGTGTACTGGCTGTACCGCCGCAACCTGCACCCGGACGCCACCACGAGGAAGGCCCTGGAGCAGCGCGAGGCGTATCAGCGCACCCAGGTGTCCCAGCGTGACGTGCAAGGCTGGGTGAACGCCCTGAAGCTGAAGGACCCTGCCTTCGAGCTGGAGCCGATGCTCGACAAGACGAAGTGGCTGTTCATGGAGCTGCAGCAGGCGTGGTTCCTCCGGGACATGACGCCGGTGCGGCCCTTCCTGTCGGACGCCACCTTCCAGCGCTTCGGCGTGCAACTGGAGCTCATGCGCGCGCAGGGCGTGCGGGACGCCATCACCGACTTCGAGGTGCTGGACCTCCAGCTCATCGGTCTGGACCAGAGCCAGTGGTTCGACAGCATCCACGTCCGTGTGCACGCGCGGATGCGCGACACCGACGTGCCCGTGTCCTTCAGCGACGCGCAGGCCACCGAGGCCGCGCGCAAGGTCCCCAGCGAGGCCTTCACGGAGGTCTGGACCTTCGTGCGCAAGCCGGGGGCGCAGACGCGCATCGGCGCGGACCTGTTCCAGGGCAAGTGCCCCAACTGCGGCGCGCCGTTCAACGGTGGCGCGGCCAACAGCTGCGAGTTCTGCGGCGCGGTGGTGAACTCGGGTAACTACGACTGGACGCTGTCCGAAATCACGCAGGGCATCGAACACGCGCCATACCACAAGACGGTGGACGGGCTGATGCAGGCACGCGAGTCGGACCCGGCGCTCAACCTGGAGATGCTGGAGGACCGCGCGTCGCTGCTGTTCTGGAAGTGGATTGACGCGCAGAGCCGCGGCGACACGAAGCCGCTGGCCAAGGTGGCCCGGACGGACACCGTGCAGCGGCTGGAGACGGAGCTGGAGGGCCTGCGCCGCCAGGGGGCCCGCCGCGTGTTCCTGGAGTGCGCCGTGGGCTCCGCAGACGTGCGCGCGTTCCAGGTGGACCCGCAGGGCCAGGACGTGGCGCACGTGGAGATTCGCTGGAGCGCGCGCATGGGCGTGGGGCCCGCCAGCGAGCGGCCCCGCTCCCTGCCCACCGTGCCCCAGCGCTACATCTTCACGCTGACGCGCAAGCACGGCGCGCAGACGAACACCGCCAACGGCATGTCCACGAACCGGTGCCCGCAATGCAACGCGCCGCTGACGAACAGCGCCGCCACGGACTGCGACTACTGCGGCACGCCGCTGGCCACCGGTGAGCGGGATTGGGTGCTCGCGGCGGCGCGCACGTTCGAGGCGTGGAACGCGGACGAGGACGCGCGGTTCCGGGCCCTCCCTCCGCGCCAGGCCGCGCCGCAACAGCGCATGGGTGACCATGGCCACACGCCGCGGCCCGAGGACGCGGTGATGGACGTCCAGGAGCGGCAGCGCCTGCTCTACATGATGGCCGCCATCGCCGCCGCCGACGGCGAGGTGACGTCCGCGGAGCGCAAGCTGCTGAAGCTGTGCTCGGAGCGCTGGGGCGTGGTGTGGGACAACGTGGAGCTGGCGCTGAGCATGGGTCCACAGCTCTTCGACCGCCTCGTGGAGAAGGGCAGCCCCGAAGCGGAGGTGTTCCTGCGCAACATCGTGGAGATGGCGCTGGTGGACGGCCGCATCGACCGCAAGGAGCGGCGGATGCTGGTGAGCGCAGCCGCCCACCTCGGACTTCAGGACCGGCTGGAGTCCATGCTCGGCGGACGCTGAGGCGAAGGGGCGGGCCCCGGGGCGCGGCGACACCGCGCGCCCCGGCCGGCAACCTCACACGCGGCGGACGCCCGCTTAGGCGTCCCGTCTGAACGCAATCACCCGGCCCGCATCGTTCGCTGGCGGCGCCTCATCCGTCCTGGTGCCCTGATAGGTGTCGATGACACCGTGGACACGGCCCGTCACCCCGCGAAGCGTCTGGGCGGCGGTGGTCGTCTGTTCGACACGCCCCAGCGTCTGCTTCATCATCGCGGACAGCTCATCCACCGCGCTGGAGATTCGCGCCACGCCCGCGGCCTGGCTCGCCACCGCCACTGAAATCTGCTGCACGCCCTCCGTGCTGGTGCGCAGCACGGTGGACAGGCCCCGCAGGCGCTCTCCCGACGCGCGCACCACCTCGATGTCCCGCGCCATCCGATCCGCCCCCTTCAGGGAGAGCTCCACGACGTGCTGGAGCGACTGGTGTACGGCGTCCAGGATGCCGCTCACCTGCCCCGCCGCCCGGACGGACTGCTGCGCGAGCCGCCGCATCTCCGTGGCCACCACCGCGAAGCCCTTGCCGTGCGCCCCCGCGCGCGCCGCCTCGATGGCCGCGTTCACCGCCACCATGTGGGACTGGTCCGCCAGGTCCTTCACCGCCAGGGTGACGCTCGAGAGCTGCCGCGCCTGGCCGTCCAATCCACGCAGGAGCCCGGCCATCTCCATCACCTGTGTGCGGATGGCCTCCAGTCCCTCCATGCTCTGGCCCAGCATGGCCTCGGCGTCAGCCCCCACGTCCCCCGCCTGGAGCGTGGAGGCGAGAATGGCATCCGCCTGACGAGAGGCCGTGGAAGACGCCCGCTGCATCTCGTTCGTCGCCATCTGCGTATCCGAGAGCGCCGCGGACTGGCGCGACAGCATCGCGCGCTGGTCATCCGTGCTCGACACGAGCGAATGGGTCGCCTCCGTCAGCGCCCGCGCCGAGTCCACCAGCGGCTCCACCACGCGCGTGCGAACCGCTCCTTGAGACAACTCCAACCAGGCCTGTCGCGCCGCCAGCGCCCGGGCATCCTTCACCGTGCCTCGCCCGCCAATCAGGAGGAACACGTTCTCGAACACCACCCAGCCGATGTGCTCCCACGCGCGCCAGGCACTGGCGGACTCCACGCCGAAGATGGACAGGGGCCAGTACAGGCCGCGAAGCAGGTGGTCCACCGCCACCAGCGCCGAGTAAAGGAACAGCACCCGCGCGTCCCGGTACATGGCCAGCAGCGCCAGGGACCCGAAGATGTGGAAGTGCGTCTCGATGCGCCCGTCCGTCAGATGGATG
This sequence comes from Myxococcus sp. AB036A, assembly GCF_006547355.1. NCBI lineage: Bacteria > Pseudomonadati > Myxococcota > Myxococcia > Myxococcales > Myxococcaceae > Myxococcus > Myxococcus sp. AB036A. The sequence goes on from NZ_VHLC01000013.1 coordinate 96,777, forward strand.
AGCAGCCCGGACACCAACGCCTGCGCCGTGGCGATGACGAACCGCGTGGCCGCCCGCCCCGGCAACGCCCACGCCATGGCCACCGGCAGGCTCGCCAGGAGGGCGCCCAGGCCGGCCGCCGCCCAGACGTGTGGATGGACCTGACTGGACGTCCCACTCCACGTGCGGGGGGACAGCGCCAGGGCCACCACCAGCCCGCCGACCCACTGGAGCCCCATCAGCACGGCGAACATCCGGTCCGTGCGGCGGCTCAGCGCCACCTGGTGGGCGTCGAACAGGGATTGCGAACGTCTCGCGAGGACGTCGGCATCGAGCGAGACGTTCATCCGGCACTTCCCGTTGAGGCAGCAGGTGGGGTCAAAACGACCCTGACCCTACCCGCTCACCACCTCGAAACGTAAGTCCCAACAGAATTTTTCAATGATGCCCGGATTTTAGGATTGCCGGGTACTTCGTGACCTCGGGGCTGGGTATGGCCCGCTCACGTCTGGGCGCGGCGAGCGGCCTTCTTCTCACGCTCACCCAGCGCGGCCTGGAGGTACTTGCCCGCCAGCTTCCGGCCGATCAGCTCCTGGGCAATCTCCCCGGCCTCCACCAGCCGGTCCAGGTTGATGCCGGTGTCCACGCCCATGCCGTGGAGCATGAAGACGGCGTCCTCGGTGGCCAGGTTCCCCGCCGCTCCCGGGGCGTAGGGGCACCCGCCCAGGCCGCCAATGCTGGCGTCGAAGGTCGTCACGCCCGCGGACAGGCCCACCAACGCGTTCGCCAGCGCGGTACCGCGCGTGTCGTGCAGGTGCAGCGCCAGCTTCTCCACGGGGATGTGCTTCAGCAGCGCCTCCAGCAGGACCTCCGTCTGGCGCGGCGTGCCGATGCCAATCGTGTCTCCCAGGCTGAGCTGGTAGATGCCCGCGTCCACGAGCTGCCGGCAGATGTCCACCACGCGCTCCACCGGAACGTCGCCCTCGTAGGGGCAGCCCCACACGGTGGACAGGTAGCCGCGCACGCGCATGCCCGCCTGGAGCGCGGAGGACGTCACCTCGCGCGCGCCCACCACGGCCTCGGCGATGCTCTTGTTGATGTTCTTCTTCGAGTGCGCCTCGGAGGCGGAGATGAAGACGGCGGCCTCCTCCAGGCCCGCGTCCTTCGCGCGCTCCAGGCCCTTGAGGTTGGGCACCAGCGCGGAGAACACGACGCCGTCGCGACGGCCCACCAGTCGCAGCAGCTCCTCGGCGTCCGCGAGCTGGGGAATCCACTTGGGTGACACGAACGACGTCACTTCGATGCGCTTCTCCCCCGCGGCCACCAATGCGTTGATGAGGCGCGCCTTGTCCCGCGTGGGCAGCGTGCGCAGCTCGTTCTGCAAGCCGTCCCGGGGACCGACTTCGTAGACGTCGACCTGCTTGGGCAACTGGCCCAGCCAGCCCAACCTCGCCCTGGAGTGTTCCTGCATCTCAGCCATGGCGCCGCTCCGCTCCCACGATCAGGTCGGTTGACTGCGCGTCCAGCGGCCCACCCGCCAGGCCACCGTGCACCCAGACGACGGAAAATCCCGTGCTTTCCAACAGCCGCACCCAATCCGCAAGGGGATAGTAACGAAGGGAATAGGATGCGCGCAGGCATCGACCCTCCGGGGAGGTCAGCGTCCGACGTCCCTCGTCCCGCCCCGTCGAGGCGTCGAAGCAGCTCTCCTCCTCCAGGACGCTTCCATCCGGCAGCGTCTCGCGGAAGGCCGCCCGGGGGGACGCCGCCAGTCGCTCGAACGGCACCGTCTGGAACACCCACCGTCCTCCTGGCCGCAGCACGCGCGCGACCTCGCGGAGGATGTGCATGTGCTCGCCATCCGTGAAGGCAGCCAGCGTCGAGTACCACGCGTAGGCCCCCGCCAGGGACGCCTCGCGAAACGGCAGGGCCCGCAGGTCCCCTTGGATCGCCGGGAAGCCCGGGCGCCGCATGGCCAACGACAGTGCGTCCAACTCCAGCCCGATGACGCGCCCCGCCAGAGGCCCCACCGCGTTCAGCCGCGCCGCGTGGCGGCCGTGGCCGCATCCCAGGTCCACCACCGGCGCCGGCCCCGCCACGTCCGCGAAGGCTCGGGCCAGGTAGTCCACCTCACGCGTGGTGACGGCCTCCGACAGGAACGGCAGCGTGCTGCGAAGGTAGAGCTCTCCGAAGAAGCTCATCGCGACGACAGGCCCGCGCGCAGGCGGCGCACGGCTTCGTCCAGCACCGCGTCCGTCTTGCAGAAGGCGAAGCGGGCCAGCCCCTGCCCCAGGTGCCGGTGCGCCGGGCCATAGAAGACGCTGGGCGGAATGGCCGCCACGCCCACCTCGGACACCAGGTGGCGGCAGAAGGCCACGTCATCGGCGAAGCCCTGGCGCGAGATGTCCGCGAGGATGAAGTAGCTGCCCTCCGGGGCGAACGCCGTCAGTCCGGCCTCGCGCAGCCCGGTGAGCAGCCGCTCCCGCTTCGCCGCGTAGGACGCCGTCAGCTCCGTGAAGTACGCGTCCGGCAACCGCAGCGCCTCCGCCATGGCGGCCTGTAGCGGCGCGGCGGTGGCGAAGGTCACGAACTGGTGGGCCCGCTGCACCGCGTCCCGCAGCGGCGGCGGCGCGATGACCCAGCCCACCTTCCAGCCGGTGAGGCTGAACGTCTTCCCGCCGCTGCTCACCGTCACCGTGCGCTCGGCCAGCCCGGGCAGCGTGGCCGGACGCAGGTGGCGCGCGGGCTCGAAGACAAGGTGCTCGTACACCTCGTCGGAGAGGACCTTCACGTCGAACTCGGCGCACAGCTCGCCCAGGAACGTCAGCTCATCGCGGGTGAACACCTTTCCCGTCGGGTTATGCGGCGTGTTGAGGATGAGCAACCGGGTGCGCGGGCTGAAGGCGGCGCGGACCTCGTCCCGGTCGAACCACCACTGCGCGTGGTCCGCGTCCGGCGGGCGCAGCGGCACGAAGCGCGCGGTGGCCCCCACGAAGGTGATGTTGGCGTCGTAGGAGTCGTAGAAGGGCTCGAAGGCCACCACCTCGTCGCCCGGGTCCACCAACCCCAGCAGCGTGTCGAGGATGGCCTCGGTGGCGCCGCTCGTCACCGTCACCATGGTGTCCGGGTCCACCGTCTGGCCGTAGAAGCGCGCCGAGTGCTCGGCGATGGCCACGCGCAACTCCCGAGTGCCCGCGCCCATGGCGTACTGGTTGCCCCCGTCGCGGATGGCGCGCTGCGCCGCTTCCTTGATGGCCGCCGGGCCGTCGAAGTCAGGGAACCCCTGCCCCAGGTTCACCGCGCCGTGGCGGGCGGCCAGGGCGCTGAACTCGGAGAAGACAGTAGTGGCGAACCGGGTGACTCGCTGCGCGGCTACGGGCCTGGACATGGACGTCGGCTCCTCGCGCCGCCAACGTCCGGGCGCTCAGGGCCTGACGATAGCGTCCACCGGCACGGAACGCGCGTCCTTCGCCACTTCGCGCTGTCGGGCCGCCCGGGAGACGCCCAGCGCCAGCCCCGTCACCACCATGACCATGGGCACCGCGCAGAGCAGGTCGGTGGCGTAGTGGAAACGGCCCACCAGCGTGGCCGCGATGAGCCCCAGGCCCGGCAGCAACATCACCCAGAAGACGCGGCGGGAGAACCGCCACGCGTAATACAGCACCAGCAGCGTGGCGCCGGTGTGTCCCGACGGAAAGCAGTCACGCGCGAACAGCGGCTTGCGCATGAGTGAATCCAGCAGCGGCGTCAGCGTGCCCTGGAGTGGCCCATCGAACGCGTCGACCAGGAAGTAGCGAGGCCCCACCGCGGGCACCAGCGCATAGGCCGCGTAGTTGAGGAAGAAGAGCAGCCCCAACGCGGTGAGGTACTCGTCGTACTCCGCGCCGCCCGGGCGCCGGTAGAGCACCAGTCCCATCACCAGCGCCCAGACGAAGTGGCCGTAGTAGCAGACCATCAGGATGTCGTTGAGCCAGGCCGGGACGACGCGCGACAGCACCACCGCCGCCTGCACGCCGAAGAGCCGCTGGTCGGCCGCCACCAACTGCGCGTCCTTGAGGAAGGGGTTCACCGTGTCCACCACGGGAGCCAGCCAGCCGTGCGTCATCACCGCCGTGGGCAGCAGCCACCAATCTGCGAAGACATGGATCCACCGGTGCCCCGGGAACGACGCGGCCAGCGTCCGGAGGACGAGCGGCCCCACGCCCACCACCGCGAACAAACCCGCGCAGCGCAGCGCATCCGGCGCCCACCGGCCCGGCCCCAGCAGGAGTAGCGAGGCCAACGCGCAGGACACGACGATGATGAGGTCCACGGTGGTGAGCTGGACGCGCACCGCCTCACCGCGAACGCTTTGGGAAACCCAGGAACTCACGCCGACTTACGCTCCCCCGGCGGCGCGGCTTGCGCACCAGAATCGCCGAGTTCGAGGCTCTGAACGACCGCTCCCTTCCCCGCCACCACATTCTCGCGCCCCTTCCACCGCTCCAACAAGGCGAGCAGCGCGGGGAAGAAGACCGTGGTCCCCAAGAAGGTGCACATGACCCCCAGCAGCGCAATCTGACCGATACTCCGCAGGCCCTGGTGGTTGGCGACCAGTAGCGCGCCATACCCGGCCGCATTGGACAGCGTGGCCACCACGGCCGCCAGCCCTGTGTGGCGCACCACCTTGCCGAGCGAGCCGGGCCCCTCTTCCTCGTACCGGTGGAAGAGATGCACCGAATTGTCCACGGCGATGGCCAGCAGGTTCGGCAGGACCACCGCGTTGATGAAGTTGAGCTGGACGTCGAAGAGGTACATGCCCCCCGCCAGGCACGTCATGCCCAGGAACAGCGGTCCGGTAACGAGCAACGCGCGCTTGAAGCTGCGCAGGCTCACCAGGATGACGACGAACACCACCGCGGCGGCGGACCACAGGATGAGCGGCCCGTCCGCGCTCACCAGCGCGAAGATGCGCGCGGCGATGCGGTTGCTGTCCAGCACGGCCAGGTCGATGCCACGCGCCTTCACGCCCTCTACCACATGGTCGATCTGCGTGGCCCAGCGCCGCAGCTCCTCGGTGTCGGAGTTGGAGACGGAGGGGAACAGGAGCAGGAAGGTGCCCTTCCCGTCCGTGGCCTCGAAGCGCCGGCGCACCTCCACCGGCAACGCCTCCAGACCGTAGGGCTTCGCCTCCAGCATCCGCTGGAACTCCTGGAGCCGCGCGTCCTCGCGAAGCTCCGCGGGCAGGTCCTCCAGACCTTGGAAGGCCTCGCGCAAAGCGGCCAGCTCCGCCTCCCGGCGCTCGATATCGGACGGAAGCAAGTCATTGAGGGACGCGGAGTCGAGGATGGCGGAGTCCGCGCCGTTGCGCTGCTTCACCTCCGCGATGACGGCCTCCACCTGCGCCGCCTGCGCCACGTCATCCACCAGGAAGATGGCCGGGTTGAGGGGCTGGCCCAGTTGCTCGGTGACGCGGTCATCCAGGCGCGATGCCGGAGACTCGCCCTTGAGCTTGCGCATGTCCGTCTCGAAGCCCAGCTGGGGCGCCACGGAGACGGAGAATGCGGCGAAGCCCACCACCGCGAGCGCCAGCGCGGCGATGGCGCCCGTGGGCCAGCGCCGCCACGCGCGCTCCGGCTGGGACACCTGGGACGCGCTGGCTTCGGCCGCCACGTCCACGCGGGCCGGACGCAGCCGCTCCGCGATGGCCAGCAGCGAGGGCGCCATCGCATACGTCGCCAGCACGGCCAGCAGCACGCCCAGGCCCGCCAGCAGGCCGAACTGGTTGAAGGCCTGGAACTGGGCCAGCAGCAGCACGAAGAACGCCGCGGCGTTCGTCACCGCGGACGTCACCGCGCCGCTGAAGGTGCCGCGCACCGCCGTGACAATGGCCTCGCGGGCCGGACGCGCGCGCCGCTCCTCCCAGTACCGCATGCACAGGTGGACGCCGTACTCGATGCCCAGGCCAATCAAGATGGCGACGAGGAACCCCGTCACGATGTTGAGGTGGCCAATGGCGAGCTGCGCCGCCGCGAACGTCAACACCACGCCCACCATGACGGGGATGCCGACCACGGCCAGCGCCGCGACACGCCGCGTGGCGAGCAGGATGAGGCCCACCGCGATGAGCGCCGACAGCGTGCCGGCGCGCGACAGGTCGCCGCGCATCACTTCGTCCTCTTCGATGCGCCCCTGGAAGTTGCCCGTGGCCTGCAACGTCACGCCCGGATAGCGCTGCGCCGCGAGCGTGCGTCCGGTGCCCATGGCCTGGTCCACGAAGCGCCGCGCGAACGCCAAGTCCCCGGCCGTCCCGGACGGCTTGATCATCAAATAGACTTCGGTGCCGTCCGCGCTGGCCAACGTCGCGCGCATGGGCGCGTCCGGCGCGTACTTCTTCGCGATGGCCTCGAAGTCCGGCGGCTCCGGGGTGCCCCCCAAATCGAAGAAGAACGGGTTGGCGCGTTGCCGCTCGTAACGCACACGCGCCGTCAGGTCCTGGCGCAGCGCGGCGAGTTGCTCGATGGGCAATAACAGCAGCGCATTTCGGCGGAAGAAGTCCACGTCATAGCGGTGCTCGACGTAGCGGACCTCGGGCATCGCTTCCAATTGCGTCTGCAATTCGGCCGCGTATGCCTCCAGGCGCTCCGGCGTGTCTCCCTTTGCCACGAGGACCAGGTAGCCGTCCCCGCCTGCCTTCTCTGACACGCGTGTCAGATCCCGCACTTCTTGGGATCCCTGCGGGAGCAACTCCACGAACGACCCGCGGAATTCCAAGCGCGACGCCAGCGCCATACCGCCCAGCGCGAGCAGTGAGAACACCAGCAACACCTGCCAGGGGCGCGAAACCGCGGCCTGGATGAAGCCTTCGAACCACCGTTGTGACCTGGCCAACGTCGACTCCTCGGGGACCGGCGACCGAGCAAATTCCCGGCCAGTCAGCGGCGTCCTTGAACAGCGGGTGAAGCGGAGGGCTTCCAGGCGCGTCACGCCCACGGCAGGTGTGCAGCGCGATGCACACCTTGCGCTCCAATATCGACTGGAGAACACCGTGTGTCAGACGGCGGGGTGCCATCAAAGTCTCAGTGCTGTCAAGGCGAGCCCGGATACGGGTGGCGACAGTGGGATGGATGGCGCGGCGCTTGCCTTGACACTGCCGCGCTCCCTCTTTATTCACGGCCCCGCGTCCCCCGTGGGAGGCCGCCGGACGCAGAAATCCCCGAAGTGGAACGTTCCTTCAATCGGGGGAGTCGCGACTGGAGAGCCCCAGGCTCCCGGGCCGGTCCATGCCTCCCGACGCAGCCTGAGAGAAAGACCGATCACCCATGAGCGACGTCTTCGACAAGTGCCGTAACTGGAAGGACTACCGTATCGCGAAGGCTACGGGTCTCTATCCGTACTTCCGTGCCATCGAAGCGTCGCACGGCGCCACCGAGGTGGAAATCGAAGGCAAGCGCGTCATCATGGTCGGGTCCAACAATTACCTGGGCCTGTCCGCCGATCCGCGCGTGAAGGAAGCGGCCATCAAGGCGACGGAAAAGTTCGGCACCACCAGCTCCGGCTCGCGACTGCTCAACGGCACACTGGCGCTGCACGAGGAACTGGAAGCGCGGTTGGCGAAGTTCCTCAACCGCGAGTCCGCCATCGTCATCTCCACGGGCTTCCAGACGAACCTGGCGCTGGCGTCCATCCTGGGCCGGCACGACATCGTCTTCAGCGACCGGCAGAACCACGCGTCGCTGGTGGACGGCATCCGCCTGTCCTTCGCCACCGAGCGCAAGTTCCGCCACAACGACATGGACCACCTGGAGCAACTGCTGTCCCAGGCGGATCCGGACGCGGGCAAGATCATCGTCACCGACGGCGTCTTCTCCATGGAGGGCGACATCTGCAACCTGCCCCGCATCGTGGAGCTGGCGAAGCACTTCAACGCGCGGGTGATGACGGATGACGCGCACGCCATGGGCGTGCTGGGCACGCTGGGCCGGGGCACCTCCGAGTACTTCGACCTGGAGACGGAGACGGACCTCGTCATGGGGACCTTCTCCAAGAGCTTCGCGTCGCTGGGCGGCGTGCTGGCCGGTCCCTTCGAGGTCATCAACTACATCCGCCACAAGGCGCGCTCGGTCATCTTCTCCGCGTCCATGACGCCGGGCTCCATCGCCGCGGCGCTCAAGGCGCTGGAGATCATCGAAGCGGAGCCGGAGCGCCGCGCCCGCCTGCTGGACATCGCGGAGAAGATGCACAACGGCTTCCGCGCCATGGGCTTCGACACGGGCGTGTCGGTGACGCCGGTGGTGCCGGTGCACATCGGCGACCAGGTGAAGTGCTTCCGATTCTGGCGCGCGCTGCATGAGGCCGGCGTCTTCGCCAACCCGGTGATTCCGCCAGCGGTGGAGCCGGGCCACGCGCTCATCCGCACCTCGTACATGGCCACGCACACGGACGCGCAACTGGACCGCGTGCTCGACACCTTCGAGACCATTGGCCGGAAGCTGGGCGTGATTCCGGAGACGCGCCCCTCCGTCTACGAGCCGGTGCAGATTGCCCGCCCGGGCACTCGCATCCTGTCCAACCGCGCGAGCGAGAAGTGGGCCGCGGGCTCGAACGGCCTGCTGGCGGACAAGGGCGGCATCACCCTGGACCAGCTGTCGCGCATGTCGTCGCGCGAGGTGGCTGGACGCCTGTTCGACGCGGTGGAGCAGCTCACGTGGCGCGCGGCCAACCTCCAGCCGGAGGACCTGCGGAAACTGGGCAATGCGCCGATGAAGCTGTGGGAGAAGCGCGGCGAGCTGCCGGGCTTGTTGCTGGAGAAGGGCGCTCACTTCTTCATGCGCAACGGCGCCCACTCCGACCGGAACTGAACCGCCCATGGCCCTCCACGCCGAGCCAACCCCCGCGCCTTCGTCCATGCCCTCGGACGTGCAGGTGACCCCTGTCCGCGGCGAGGCGGAGCGGATGCAGTTCATCCGCCTCCCCTACGCCCTGTACAGGAGCGACCCGCACTGGGTTCCTCCGCTGGAGATGGAGCGCCGGGACTTCCTGGACCCGAAGAAGAACCCCTTCTTCGAGTACGGCGAGCTGGAGCTGTTCCTCGCCCGGCGCGGCCCGGACGTCGTGGGCCGCATCGCCGCCATCCGCAATCCGCGGCACATGGAGATTCACGGCACGAAGGAAGGCTTCTTCGGTCTCTTCGAGTGCGTGAATGACGCGGGCGTCGCCCGGACCCTGCTGGAGTCCGCCGCGACCTGGCTGCGCCTGCGGGGCATGGACGCCATGCTGGGGCCGGCCAACCTGTCCTCCAACCAGGACTGGGGCCTGCTCATCGACGGCTTCGATACGCCGCCCGCGGTGATGATGCCGCACAACCCGCCCTACTACGCGGCGCTGCTGGAGGCCTGCGGCCTGACGAAGGCCAAGGACCTGTACGCCTACGAGCTGTCATCGTCCGCGCAGCCGCCGGAGAAGGTGGTGCGCATCGCGGAGAAGATTCGCGTGCGCGACGGCGTCGTCGTGCGTCCGGTCAACATGAAGGACCTGGACGCCGAGGTGAAGCGCATCCGCGACATCTACAACTCGGCGTGGGAGAAGAACTGGGGCTTCGTGCCCTTCACCGACGCGGAGTTCGACCACCTGGCCAAGGAGCTGAAGACGGTCGTCCGGCCGGAGCTCGCGCTCATGGCGGAGGTCCAGGGCGAGCCGGTGGCCTTCTCCCTGACGGTGCCGGATGCCAACCAGGCCATCCGCGCGGCCAACGGGCGGCTCACCTCGTTCGGCCTGCCCATCGGCCTGGTGAAGCTGGCGCTGGCCTCGCGCCGCATCAACCGGCTGCGCCTCATCATCCTCGGCATCAAGGAGGGCTACCGGCGCCGCGGCCTGGACGCCATCCTGTACCTGGACACCCTGCGCACGGCGAAGCGGCTGGGCTACGTGGGCGGGGAGATCTCCTGGACGCTCGAGGACAACCACCTGGTCAACCGCGCCATTGAATCCATGGGCGCCCAGCGCTCCAAGACGTACCGCGTCTACACGCGCGCGCTCTGACCACAGCCCGACTCCGAGGAGTCTTCCTTGCGATTCCTGCTCACTGGCGGCACCGGGTTCATTGGCCAGCGGCTCGCGCGCCGCATCGTCGAGCGTGGCGACACGCTGACCCTCATGGTGCGCGCCAGCTCGCGCCGTGGGCCCCTGGAGGGGCTGGGCGCCCGCTTCGTGGTGGCGGACCTGACAACGGGCGCGGGACTGGCCGAAGCCGTGCGCGACGTGGACTGCGTGCTGCACCTGGCGGGTGTCACCAAGTCCCGCGAGCCCGAGGGCTACATCGAGGGCAACGCGAAGGGGACCCGCCGCCTGGTGGAGGCCATGGCCGCCCTGCCCCACCCTCCCCGGCTGGTGTACTGCTCGTCGCTGGCCGCGGCCGGCCCGTCCACGCCGGAGCGCCCGCGCCGCGAGGAGGACCCGCCCGCGCCCGTGTCCATCTACGGCCGCAGCAAGCTGGGCGGCGAAGAGGCGGTACGGGCGTTCGCGGACCGGGTTCCGTCCGTCATCGTCCGGCCGCCCATCGTCTACGGGCCCGGTGACGTGGAGTTCCTCCCGTCGCTGCTGCCCATGGCGAAGCTGGGGCTGGCGCTGAAGAGCGGCTTCGGGCCCAAGCGCTACTCGCTCATCCACGTGGATGACCTCTGCACCGCCCTGCTCGCGGCCGCGGATCGCGGCCCCACGGTGTCGAAGGAAGACCCGGCGCGCGGCGTGTACGCCGTGTCCGACGGCGTGGAGCACTCCTGGGAGGACGTCTGCACGGCCATGGCCGGGGCGCTCGGCAAGGGCCGGCCCGCCGTGCTGCCCGTGCCTCAGACGGTCAGCTACGTGGTGGGGCTGGGCTCGGAAGCCGTGGCCCGCCTGCGCGGCACGGTGCCCATCCTCAACCGGGACAAGGTGCGGGAGATGCGGTGCCCCGCGTGGACATGCTCCACCGAGCGCGCGAATCGGGAGCTGGGCTTCCTGCCCACCATCCCCCTGGCCCAGGGCCTGGCCGGCACCCTGGCGGCATACCGCGAGGCGGGCGGGCGCTGAAAAGACGAAGGCCGAGGCACCCTGCAGGGCACCTCGGCCTGGACACGTGACGTGGACTGCGCTGGGCGTCAGGGGACCGCGGTCTGCCCCGCGCTCTTCTGCGCCGACGCCGCGTTCTCCTTCTCCAACTGCGTCCGCTTGCTCTTCAGCGTGGACAGCAGGCCGTCGAAGCCCTTGTCGGCGAGCAGCTTGCGGAACTGCCCCTTGTACGTGTCCACCAGGGACACTTCGTCGGTGATGACGTCGTAGATGCGCCACGCGCCGGTCGCCGACGTGCGGTACAGGCGGTACTCGACGGGGATGGCGTCCTTCTTCACCGTCACCGTGGTGCCCACGGAGGCCTCGTTCCCGTCGATGCCCTCCTCGCCGTACTTCACCTGGGCTTGCGCCTGCCCCAGGGCCTTCTGGGCATAGGACGCGCGCAGCAGGCCCGTCATCGTCTCGGTGAACTCCTTGCGCTGGGCGGGCTGGAGGCCGGCCCAGGTCTTGTCACCCAGCGCACGCTTCGCCAGCTCCTCGAAGTCGACGAACTTCTCCACGACGCTGGCCAGCGACTGCGCGGTGGCACCGGGCGCGTTGGCGGCCTTCTGCACGTCCGCATTCCCGGATTGGACGACCGTCAGTGGGCCGGGCGCGGCGGCAAGCAGGGTGGCGGCAAGCAGGGACGCAATCATTCAATGGGCTCCGAGTGATGAAAGGACGACAGGGAAGACTGTGGTGAGCGCATGGTTATTCACCCGGAGCCAGCGGCGCCCCGGTTACCCGCGCGAGCGCGGCCATACCTACCCGAACGTCGTGCCAGCTCTTGCCTTTGTCACCTGAAGCCTGGGCATAGGCCGTGAAAGCGTCCACCAGGTCACGTGTGTCACCGGTCCCCAGGTCGAACGCGGTGAAGGCGGCCGTTACCCACCGGCGGGCGCTCCGCTCCGCCTCGCCAAAGGCCCGGGCGCGACTCCAGGCGGCCACCAGCTCGCCGTGCACCTTGGAGACCTCCAGGCGGATGCCCGCGCGAATCTGCTTCTCCTGCGCGCGCAGCTTGTCCAGCTCCGCGCGGGCCTGCTCGAGCTGCGCGTCCTTGATGGGAATGTCGAACGTCCCCCGCATCACCAGGCCCACGCCCCCGGTGCGGTCGTTGTACGGATCAAACGCGAAGGGCGTGCGCTGCCGCGTGGTGCTGGTAGTGAAGCGCACATCATAGAAGCCAGCCAGACCCAGGTCCGGGTAGTAGCTGCGCTCGCGGATGAAGACCTCCTGCTCGCGAGCGGCGATGCCGGCGGCGACGGCCGTCAATTCCGGACGGGACTGCTCCGCGCGCACCAGGGCCTGCTCCAGGCTGGGCACCGGCACGTCCTCTTCGAGCTCCAGGTCTTCTTCCACCACCGTCACGGCGTCTTCGGGCCCCACGTTCGCCAGCAGGCCGATGGCGGCGAGCGCGAACTGGCGCCCCTGCAGGGCCTCCGCCCTGCGCGCTTCGACAATCTGCCGGAAGAAGCGGACCTTGTACGAGTCCACCGCGGACACCTGGGCCGAGTCCTCCTTGAGCAGCCGTTCGATGCGCTGGCCAGCGTCCTCCAACCGCTTCGAGACCTCTTCAATCTGCTGAAGCCCGTTCCGCGCCAGCTGGTAGCCGAAGTACGCCTGCGCGGCCTGGAAGCCGACCTCGTTGCGCGTGCGCTCGCGGAGCGCGGCCCCCACCACGGGCCCTTGCGCGCCCGCCTTCTCCAGCGCCGTCAGCTTGCCGAAGGTGTAGAGCGGCAGCACCGCGTTGCCGGTGGAGAACATCGTCACGCCGACGCGGCCGAAGTTCAGGTCTCCCTTATAGGTGGCCTCCGTGGTGGGCGGTCCACCCAGGCCGTCGTTGCGGGCCTCGGGCGTGGGGCCTCCCGCGCCCACGGTGATTTCGAACTTGGGGAACCAGGCCCACCGCGCCTGTTGATAGAGCGCCTGGAACTTGCGCAGCTCCGCCGTCGCCTCCTCCACCCGGGAGTCCGCCTCGCGAGCCCGCGCCACCAGCTGCGCCAGCGTCAGCGGAGCCCGCCGCGCGGGTGTCTCCTCCGAGTCCGGCGCGCCCGTCACGCCCTCCTTCACCTGCTCCGCCTCGGAGGAGGGCTCCAGGGCTGGCGCGGGTGAAATGGCCTGCCTCCGCTGGGAGGAACCCGGCGTCTCCTCAATCGAGCTGGGCGCGATGCCCGGCGGACTCGGCGGCAGGTCCCGCCCCCCGGTCCCCACGCGCGGCGTGGGCCGCGTCCCTCCTGGCGCTCCAGTGCCAGGCACCGTCGTCGGCGCGTCAGAGCTCGGCGTCCCCACGTCCGGCGCCTCTGGCGCTGGCGTAGCGCCGGGCGTGGAGGGGGCCGGCGTGCTTCCGGTGCCGGTTGAAGGGCTGCTCCCCGTCCCGACCGAGCCGGGGGTGAGCTGCGCTCCGGCAACGCCCGCCGCGAGCATCAGCGCCACTGTCACGCCATGATCCAGGTGTCTGCGCATCAACCCGCCTTGTGTAGCTCCCCATAGCCGAGAACCTCACGGCGGCGCAGCATGGCCGTTCGGCAGCGGGCCGTCACCGGTGTTGTTCGTCCCACGGCACCGGCCGGAGATTGTGGACGGCCGCGCCGAAAGGCACCGGGGATGTGCACTGTCGTGGAACCCGTGACACTCGCGCACGAAAAGGAGTTGGTAGGACGTGGCGCATGCAGCAGATTGCGCCTGTTCCCGAGACAGAGGATCCCCACACATGCCCCATACCGATCGCGTCAAGCAGATCCTGTCGTGGTACCCGTCTGACAACCCCGGCACGCTGACCAACCTGGCCCGGCTGCTGAACTCCGGCACGCTGGCCGGCACGGGCAAGCTCGTCATCCTCCCGGTGGATCAGGGCTTCGAGCACGGCCCGGCCCGCTCCTTCGGTCCGAACCCGGCCGGCTATGACCCGGACTACCACATCAACCTGGCCATCGAGTCGGGCTGCAACGCCTACGCAGCGCCGCTGGGCTTCCTGGAGGCGGTGGCCGGCAGGTACGCGGGTGAGATTCCCCTCATCCTCAAGGTCAACAACTCCGACACCCTGGCCAAGGTGGCCAACCCCATGTCCGCGGTGACGAGCTCCGTGAAGGACGCCGTCCGCCTGGGCTGCACCGCCGTCGGCTACACCATCTACCCGGGCTCCGGGGCGCGCAACGAGCAGTACGAGGACCTCCGCGACATCATCGCCGAGGCCAAGTCCTACGGCCTGCCCACCGTTCTCTGGGCCTACCCCCGCGGCAACCTGTCCAAGGAGGGTGAGACGGGCATCGACGTGGTGGCGTACGCGGCGCAGATCAGCGCGCAGCTCGGCGCCCACGTCATCAAGGTGAAGCCGCCGCAGGACCACATCGAGCAGGCCGAGGCGAAGAAGGCCTTCGAGAAGGCCGGCATCCCCACCAAGACGCTGGCGGACCGCGTCCGCGAGGTCGTCCGCTCCGCCTTCAACGGCAAGCGCATCGTCATCTTCTCCGGCGGCGAGGCCAAGGGCACCGACGCCCTGCTGGAGGAGATCAAGCAGATCAACGCCGGCGGCGGCTTCGGCTCCATCATGGGCCGCAACGCCTTCCAGCGTCCGCACGGCGAGTCCATCAAGCTCCTCAAGGACGTGATGGCCATCTTCGCCGGCAAGGCGTAGTCCGCTCGGCGGAAAACAACAAGGCCCGCCAAGTTTCCCTGGCGGGCCTTTTCATTTCAGAGTGGAGCTAATCGGGATCGAACCGATGACCTCTTGAATGCCATTCAAGCGCTCTCCCAGCTGAGCTATAGCCCCGTCTTATGCTGTGGGTGCAACCTACCGCTTCAAAACAAAAGGCCCACCAGGTTTCCCTGGCGGGCCTTTCACTTCAGAGTGGAGCTAATCGGGATCGAACCGATGACCTCTTGAATGCCATTCAAGCGCTCTCCCAGCTGAGCTATAGCCCCGTCTTTTGCTGCTGAGCCGCTTTGGGGAGCGGCCCGACCGGCGAAGTGGGTGCCTTCTACCGTTTCTTCGCTCCAGGCACCAGAACTCTTTGAGGCCGCGGTGCGTTTTTTTGTTCGTTCAACCGCTGCGCCACTTCCTCCCCTTCCCGGAGGAGGTCGGTGAGTTCACGCGCGTGGGCTTCGACCGCCTGCTCCGCTGCTTCCACCGCCTTGAGCGCGACGCCGAAACCCGCCGGAAGGTCCAGCCGACCCTTCTGGACCTGACGCCAGACGGCTTCGCCCAGCTCCTTGAGCGCCTTCTCCTTCTGATCCTTCAACACGGTGGTGCGAGCGTTCGCCCGGGCCAGGTCCGTGTTGCGCTCCACGGCCTCGCGAAGCTGGGCCAACCGGTCCTGCGCCGCCTGGAAGGCCTCGTTGATCTGCTTCACCACCTCGGACTGCTTCGAGTCGGCCGCCAAGTCAGTCACACTCCTTGAGAAATCAACGATTGCGTAGCGTGCGTTCTCGGAGCCTGTCAACCCGGCCCCGCCCCTGTCCTCCGCAGCCGGGCCGCGAAGAATCCTCCCCCGGGAACCTTGGGAGGCAACGCCTTCAGATAGGGCCCCTGCGCGGCGAGCGCCGCCCGTTCCGCGCCGAGTACGTCCTCGACCGGCTCCAGCGTGAAGTCCGGATGCTTCGCGAGGAAGGCCTCCACCACCGCCTCGTCCTCCTCTGGCATCACCGAGCAAGTCGCATAGACGATGAGTGCACCCGGCTTCGCCTGGCGTGACACCTCATCCAGCAACTCAGACTGCGTGGCCTGGTACTTGGCGATTTCCTGAGCAGTGAGCTTCCACTTCTGATCCGGCTCGCGCGCCAGGGAGCCCGTGCCGCTGCACGGCGCATCGATCAGAAGGACGTCCGCGTCGGACAGCGGAAGCGGATGCGGAAAGGCGACCTGCCGGAGCGAGAAGTGGCGCACGCGCTCACGCGCCTCGGCCAGCCGACGCCGCGAACGGTCCCCGGCCAGCACCTTGCCCCGGGGCCCGACGAAATCCGCCAACGCCAGCGTCTTGCCGCCCGCGCCGGCGCACACGTCCGCCACGGTGAAGCCCTCCAGCGAACCCTCCCGGGGACGGCACAGCTCGGAGATGAGCTGGCTGCCCACGTCCTGCACCTGAAGCCGGCCGGACTTCATCATCCGAGTCTCGAAGACGCGGTGGCTGGAGTCCGTCACCCGCACGGCATCCGGCGCCGCCGCCACGGGTTCGGCGTTGACGCCCTCTTCCTTCAGCGCCGCCAACACCGCGTCCCGGGTCCCCGGGGGCCGCGCGCGGAAGTGCAGCGACGGCTCCTCATCGAGCGACGCCAGCAGCCCTTCCAGCACATCCTCCGGGTACACCTGGGCCAGGCGCTGCACCAACCAGTTGGGGAACGAGTAGCGAATGGCCAGCCGCTCCATCTGGGACTCCGGGAGCGGCGCCTCCGGCAGCGGCTGTTCCACCACGCGCTGGAGCAGGTCGTCCTTGATGGTGCGCGGACGCACGGGCCCCGGCAGCCGGACCTCGGGACCGATGCGGGCCCAGCCCTCTCCACAGAAGATGCGGCGCCAGAGGGCGTAGCGCACCAGCGCCTGGTCCTCCGTCAGCCCCACTTTGCCCATGGTGTGGCCCAGCAACCGGGCCGCCAGGTCCAGCAAGCGCTGGTGCCGGGACAGCTCGCGCACGGCCATGGCGGCGAAGCGCCGCTCCTGGCCGCCCAGGCCATTGGCCTCTCGCAAGGCGTTGGCGAGCGCGGCCTTCAAAGGTTCGCCGCGAAGCACCGCGATGTGCGCTTCGAGTGCCGCCGTCGCACCACGACGGGAAGGACGACCCAGGCGGTCCGGGTCTACGGGCGTTGCCGGCCAGACGGAATCCACGTGCCTCAGCCCTGCCCTTTCAGTCCCACAGCCACAACCAGGCAGCCTTCCGAGCTGCGCATCCGAGGCGCCTGCCCGGCCCCCAGGAAGAAATACCCGGGCGCCGAGTACGACACGTCATCCACTTCGAGGACACCTTCGACCACCTGAACCCCCACGCCCGAGGGCGTCGGGTGGAACGTCCAGCCGAAGTCGCCGCCGGCCGTCACGGACACCCACATTGCCCTGAGCGCGTCTTCCCGCGAGATCTGAACGTGGGCGCCCCAAGGCGACCAGGCGCTTGCGGCAGGCCGCTGCCCCTGGGTGGCCAGTTGCTCCACGTCCTGACGCAGCGCGATGAAGCGCTCCACCAGGGCATAGATGTCGTCAATCTGAAACGGCTTGAGGAGCATGGCGTCCGCCACCTGGGGCTGGACGGCCTGGATCACCTCGTCCGGCGTCGCGGCGCTGACAATGGCCACCGCCTGATGACGCTTCCGGGCGGCCTCGACGACCGTCCGGCCGCCCAGCTCGCCTCCGGAGATGCGCAGATCACTGATGACCAGGACGAAGCGCTCGGCCTCGATGGCCGCGACCGCTTCCTCCCCGGTGCTGACCGCGTGGACCTGCGCGAGCTCCGAGATGAGCTCGCCCATGCCTTCCCGCAGGCTCGCGTCATCCTCGACCAGCAACACCCTCATTAACGGGGGACCTCCGCCGCCCCTACCTGCTGGAGCCTGTCCTTTATCAGGACCGGGCGCTTCCAGCGGAAGACCACCTCGCCGGTCCTGCCCTTCGGATGATGGCCCTCCCCGGACTCGAACCGGGACGCGGGGTCAGCCGCAGCGGATTTTGAGTCCGCCTCGTCTACCAATTTCGACAGAGGGCCCCCTGCTGTCGCGACGAGCAGACGTATACCGCGACTTGAAACCAAGTGCATCCGAAGATTGCGGTGCTCCACGCACATCGCTAAGAGGGGCCCCCCATGTACAACCTTCTCATCTCCCTCGGTGTGGGAATTGCCGTCGCGCTCCTGGTGAAGGTGGCCGGCTTCTCCATCTGGGCGGGGCTCGTCCCCGGAATCCTGGCCCTCGTCGGCACCTACATCGTGCTCGCTCGCCGGGTGGCCAGCCGCGTCCAGTCGCTGATGACGGTGGTCCAGAAGGACCTCCAGTCCCAGCCCACCAGCCAGAAGGACGCCCAGGCGCGGGTGGACCGGGCGGTGAAGACGCTGGAACAGGGGCTCGTCTACGACAAGTGGCAGTTCCTGGTCGGTCCGGAGCTGCACTCCCAGATTGGCATGCTGAAGTACATGGTGAAGGACCATGAGGGCGCCAAGGCCGCCTTCGCCAAGGGCAGCGGCCGCAACTACATGGCCAAGGCCATGGAAGGCGCCCTGTACTTCCAGCGCAAGGACTTCGACGCCATGAAGAAGGCGTTCGAGTCCGCTACGAAGAGCGGCAAGAAGGAGTCCATTGTCTGGGCGGCCTATGCCTGGTGCCTGATGCAGAACAAGGACAAGGACGGCGCGCTGCGCGTGCTCGCCCGGGGCGTCGAGCAGAACCCCAAGGACGAGAAGCTCAAGGGCAGCCTCGCCCAGCTCCAGAACGACAAGCGCCTGAAGATGAAGCCGTACGAGCCCACGTGGTGGCAGTTCGGGCTCGAGGCTCCGCCGCCGGTCATGCCCCCCATGGGCGGCCGCCGCATGCAGTTCAGCACCCGACGCTAGCGACCCGTCGCGCGGCCATTGAGCGTCCGCCCGCGCACGGGAATATCTACCGGTTTGCCCCTCAGCGCGCTGCAACGTCTTCCGACCCTGTACAACAGGGCGACGCAGAGGGTGCGCAACCGCCCGGAAACACTCTGACTGCCCTCCCCCACCGCGGGGCATGGTGCTTGCTCCCGCACCGTGCTCACGGATGACGGGGAAAGGCCTCGTCTCGCGGAGCCTGACAGGCTTGGCAGCCGGAGGTCTCGGGTGAAGGTTGTGGGCGTTGGGGTGTGCTTGCAGGACCGGGCGGCGGCGGGTGCGCGTGGGGCGCAGGGGCGTTGGGAGCACACGGCAGGGCGTGGCACCCGAGACTTTCGGCCTGCCATTTCGCAGCAGCCGAGTGAAGCGGAGTGGTGCATGGAACGGCGCGGCCGGACCTCCGAGCGGTCCCTTCTGCTCATCATCGAAGATGACGCACAGGTCCGCGAGAGCCTCGTAGACCTGCTCGCCGTACGCTTCGACGTGCTCGCCGCTCCGGATTCGGATGAGGGGCTGGAGCTGGCGCGAGAGCACCGCCCGGACCTCATCCTCCTGGACAGGTTCCTTCCCAGCGGAGACGGGCTCGCGGTGCTCGAGATGCTCCAGCGCGAGTCGCGCACCGAAGCCGTGCCCGTCATCTTCCTGACGGGCGACGCGGACGAGGCCACGCTGGAGCGCTGCCTGGAGATGGGCGCCGTGGACTTCATCCACAAGCCGGCCAGCGCGCGGGAGTTGCTCGCCCGTATCGACCGGGCGCTGCGCCAGAGCGAGCAGCAGCGCCGGCTGCAAATCCTGGCGCAGACGGACGGCCTCACGGGGCTGGCCAACTTCCGGGCGCTGAGCATCCGAATGGAAGAAGAGTTCCGCCGGGCCCAGCGCTACCAGTACCCGCTGAGCGTCGTCATCATCGACCTGGACCACCTCAAGGCCATCAACGACGGCATGGGCCATGACGTGGGCAACCGGGCGATTCTCGCGCTGGCCACCCAGTTGAAGCACGAGCTGCGCGAGTCGGACTTCGCGGCCCGCTTCGGTGGAGACGAGTTCGTCGCGCTGCTGCCGCACCAGACGGCGTTGGAAGCAGCCGTCTTCGCCGAGCGCATCCGCACCGGGCTGCGCGCCGTCGGCGTCCAGAAGAGCGACGGCCGCCCTGCCCCCTTCGGACTGAGCGTGAGCGTGGGCATCGCCGACCATACCTTCGAAGGGCCCCGCGAGGACACCGAGTCGCTGATGAAGGCGGCGGACGCGGCCCTCTACGAGGCAAAGCGCGAGGGGCGGGATCGGGTCGTCGTGTTCGGCCGGCCCGCGAATTCGCCTCCGGCGCAGCGGCACTGAACGGGGCGAGGTGAGGCAGGCAACGGCGGGGCAGCAGCGAGGGCGCGGATGATGCTGGGGAACAGACTGGCGACAGGTTCGAGGGTGGCGGTGGTGGGAGGCGGCATTGCCGGAGCGGGGCTTGCCGCCTCACTCCTTTTCAACGGGAGGGCTCGCGGGCTGGCGCTGGACGTGCGCGTCTACTCCGGAGGAACTCAGGAGCGCACCGCCCCGCCGGCGGTGCTGACGCCGGAATGCCGCTCACGCCTGGCCGCGCTGGGCTGCCGCATCCCCTCCGAATGGCGCTCCCATGAGCTGCGCGGCGTTGAAATCATCGCCGAGGGCCGGCGCGAGCTGCTGTCCTCCACGCCCGGTGGCCTCTGGGTGGTGGATGGCTGGCCCCAGGGGCTCGGCGGCCTGGAGCAGGTGCGGGACGTGCTCGCCACCGCGGCCAGCGCCCAGGGCGCCCGCTTCCTTCCCCGCCACGTCGAGCGCGTGGAGCGGCAGGCCCCAGCGCCGGATGCGCCCGCCTCCGTGCGCGGCGCGGGCTCGCTGGTGGTGCGCGCCCAGGGCAGTGGCGATCGCTTTCATGCGGTGGCGCTGGCCTCGGGCGCCGGGCCGCTGATGGGTGACGCCTTCTTCAAGGGCTTCCGCCCTGCCCCCACCATCCCGGCGGTGCAGGCCCGCCTGCGGCACGCTTCGCCTCGGCTGGAGCTGGCTCCGGTGGCCCGGCTGTGGATTGCGCCCCTGCCAACGGTCGATGGCCTGTTCCTGCTGCCTGGCGCGAGCTCGGTGTACGCGCTGGCCTTCGGGCCGGCGGTGACGCCCGCGGACCTGTGCCAGGTGCTGATGATGGCCGCGCGTGACGGACTGGTGGAGGAAGGCTTCGAGCTGGCGGCCCTGGAGACCACCCGCCTGCCCTACGGACCGGGCCGGACGCTGGTGGCGCCGGGACAGCTCGCGGTAGGGCCCGCGGCCTTCGGCCACCCGCTCCAGGTGGGACTGTCGGAGACACTGGCTTCGTGCAGCCGCGCGGCGGTGGCGCTGCTCGACGGCGGGCTGGACACGGGCCTCCTGGAGCGCCGTTACGTGCGCGAGGGCCTGGGCGAAATGCTGGAGGACGCCGCCGCGGGAGCCCGGACGATGACCTGGCTGCGCCGAGCGGGGCCTCGAGCGCCGGAGGCCTTCATCAGGGCGAAGGGGCGACGGACGCTGGGTGGCACCTTCGGCGGCGGGGTGCTGGGCCTGAGCGGCCCCTCGCCCATCGCGCTCCTGGGCGCCGCGCGCTGGCAGGGGCTCAAGGAGCTGGTGGGCTCCTGGCTGCGCACCACGGTGGAGCCGGTGCCCTCGGTGGTGCCGGAGTTGGAGCCGGACCTCTACTACGTCGTGGATGACGACCCGGACGCACGCGAGGCGCTCACGGCGCTGCTGGAGAGCACCGGAGCGACGGTGGTGTCCTTCGCCGACGAGCTGGCCCTCTTCTGCGCGGTGGCCCGGCGGCCGCCCACGGCCATCCTCCTGGACGTGGTGCTGCACTGGGTGGACGGCCTGCGGCTGGCCGAGGGCCTGAAGCAGCATCCCCTCACCCGGAACACCCGCGTGCTGGTGATGAGTGGCCTCAACCGGCCGCATGTCCGGCAGCGGGCCCTGGACGCGGGGGCGGAGGCCTTCCTGCCCAAGCCCGTGGACCCAGACCGGCTGCTGCGCATCCTCACCGGCCGGGTCCCCGTCCTGGAGCCCGCGCCCTCGCCGCACGCCGCGGACGACACGCGCGAGCTGGCCGCGGACCGCTACGCGTCCTGACCACCGCCGGGAATGGCGACCACGGAGACCGGGGCGTGGATGGCCTCGGCGCTCCCGGGCATCAACGCCTTGAGGTTGCCGCGGATCGTCTCGCAGATCCGCTCCAGCGGCAGGTCGTTGTCGTCGTGGCCGAACGGGTCCTCGATCTCCACGCCAATCTCCTCGATGCCGAAGAAGACGTAGGCGACGACGAACGTGGCCGGCACCGTTATCCAGCCGAACGAATCCACCAGCGCGAACGGCAGCGTGTAGCAGTAGACGATCAGCGCTCGCCGCAGGTGCATCATGTAGGCGAACGGCATGGGCGTCTTGTGGATGCGCTCGCAGCCGCCGATGTAGTCGATGAGCAGCTGGACATTCTGGTCGAGCTGCATCTGGACGTATTCGGGGTAGTAACCCCGCAGCCGGCCCTCATCGAGCACGGCGGACATCTTCTGCGACACCGCGAGCGGGACGTGCTGGCTGCCCAGCACCGCGTCCGCTTCATCGCGCGGCAGCTCGGAGGCGACGGGGCCCAGGTCGCGCTCCCCCCGCAGTGACGCGGCGGCGGCATAGGGGAAGGCGCTGATCCACCGCAGCAGCGTGCCGTAGAGCCCGTCGTCCCGACGCATGAAGACGCTGGATGCCCGGGCCAGGTTGCGCGTCTCGTTGACGATGCCACCCCACAGCTTCCGGCCTTCCCAGAAGCGGTCATAGGAGGCGTTGGTCCGGAAGACGAGCAACAAGCTGAGCGAGATGCCCGCCAGCGTGTGCACCGTGGCCGGGATGTCCAGGGGCCTGGTGTGATGATGGACCGCGGTGACACCCACGGCCCACAACACACAGACGAGGACCCGGGCCACAATCTCGCGGACCATGGAACCGCGGAGGTAATGGAAGTAGCTCCACCAACGGTGCGGGTCGTAGTCGATCATATTGTCGCGAGGCGCATACGCTGCCGCGCCTGCGCGG
Organism: Myxococcus sp. AB036A; assembly: GCF_006547355.1. Lineage (NCBI taxonomy): Bacteria > Pseudomonadati > Myxococcota > Myxococcia > Myxococcales > Myxococcaceae > Myxococcus > Myxococcus sp. AB036A. The sequence continues at coordinate 119,438 of NZ_VHLC01000013.1, forward strand.
GGCATGGCAAGCGCCAATCCAGGGGGACACGTGGGATGTGTCCGCCCTGGACGGGAGCCGGTGCCCTTGGCCGCCTGCCCGTCAGTGGGAGATGGAGGCAGGCGTCGTCGGACCGCCCGAGCGGAGCACCTTGCGCACGGTGAGGGCGCCCGCCATCAGCGCCACGCCCCGGAAGAAGATGCCGATTCCCACCAGCGTGCCCACCAGCCAGACGGCGGAGATGGGCCACTGCCGCATCACGACGATGCCCAGGAAGATGGACACGGCGCCGTAGAAGAAGTCCCAGCCCCACCGGGGATAGCGGTCCATCACCGAGGTGACGGCGTGAAAGAGCCCGCTGGCGAAGAAGTAGCCCGCCAGCAGCAGGGTCATGGCGCCCAGTCCCGCCGCCGGGTAGACGAGGATGAACAGACCCACGACGACGGAGAGGATGCCGCTGAGCAGGTACAGCCAGAACGGCCCACCCTCCTTGCGCGTCCGGAAGGCGGAGATGACTTCCATGACGCCTGCCGCGGCCAGCATCGCGCCGAAGAGGATGGCCGACACCAGGCTGGTGAAGAAGGCGGCCCCCAGCGCGACAATCCCCAGCAGCGTCATCAAAATCCCCATGATGAAGGGGCCGCCCCAGGCCGCCGAGGTCACCCTCGGCCTCGAGTCAGGGGTCAGGATTTCCGGTTTGCGTTCATCGGTGAAGGCCATGGTGACTGCTCCCGAAGCGAGTGCACTTCGGAGGCCGAGCCGCCTCGCGTCTCGCCCGCCTCTCGGCAGGCGACAAAGGAACCCGGCACATCCATCGCCGAACATGGGCCCCCGCGGTGGGGCCGACAACGCTCGCTGACGCCGCTCCGTCCCCTGCCCGCCCCGACCTCTGGGCCGTCAGGGTGAGCGACAGCCGCCGGGCGGAAGCGCCGCCTCGTACGGCGGAGCCAGGAAGACAGCACCGGGCTCCTTCCGGAACCACGTCAACTGCCGCTTGGCGTAGCGGCGCGTCTCCTGCGCGGTGTCGTGAATCGCCTCTTCGCGCGTCATCCGCCCCTCAACGACGGCGCGCGCCTGCACATAGCCCACGCTGCGCATGGGCGCCGCATCGGCGTACCCCCGCGCCAGCAGCTCGCGGGTCTCCTCGACGAGCCCGCGCTCGAACAACATCCGCGTGCGCGTGTTGATGAGCCCGTACAGCACGTCGCGCGGTGGCGACAGGACGTACAGTTGGAAGGGATAACGGTCCGGCGCGAAGGCATGGGCCTTCCGGAACGCCGAGGCGGGCACGCCGGTCTGCGCATGAATCTCCAGCGCCCGGATGACGCGGACCAGGTCCTGCGGAGGAAGCTTCGCCGCCGTCTCCGGGTCCACCTCCGCCAGCCTCCGATGCACCGCCTCGCGCCCCTCACCGGCCGCCAGCGCCTCCAGCTCCGTCCTCAACTCCGGCAAGGCCCCGGGCGCCTCGAGCACGCCGTGAAGCAACACGCGCAAGTACAGCCCGGTGCCGCCCACGACGAAGACAGGCCGGCCGCGTGCGGCAATCTCCGCGATGATGGCGTCCGCACGGCGCTGGTACTCGACAGCGGAGAACGCCTCCATCGGGTCCACGGCGGACACCAGGTGATGAGGCACCGCGGCCAGCTCCTCCGCGGAGGGCTTCGCCGTGCCGATATCGAAGTGCCGGTACACCTGCTGCGAGTCCGCGCTGACAATCTCGCCACCAGCACGCTGAGCCAGCGCAATCGCCAGCGCCGTCTTCCCCGACGCCGTCGGCCCGGCAATCACCGTCAACAGTGGCCGCTGCGCTCCACCCTCACCCATTCGCCAACGCTCCCTGAATCACCGCAGCCGCGGACGCATCACGCGCGAACACCAATCGCACGGGCGAAACCTCCGACAGCAACCGTCCCGCCGCGCCAAGCAGCCCACCTCGCCCCACGGGCGTCGCCTCGGGCAGCAGGGCATTGACGAGCAGCATCCGTCCGACGTCGCCAGCGGCCTGCGGCTCCCACCGCGACACGCCGTCCCACGCCAGCGTCCCCACCGCGCTCAGCGCCGCCTCGGCGGCCTGGCCCACGTTCCACGGTGTCCCCGCCGCCCGCCAGCCCTGGCCGGGCTCCGGCCACACAGCCACCAACTCATCGGACAACACCTGCCCGCCCGCCTGCGCCCACAAGGCCCCCAGCGTGCTCTTCCCCGCCCCCGAGTGCCCCGTGAAGAGCGCGGCCCGGCCCTGGTGCGCCACCGCCACGCCATGCACCAGCAGCCCGCCACGCCGAGCCAGCGCCCGGGCAAGCATCACCTTCAGCACCGTCTCCACGGGAAACCGCCCCTGCCCCTCCACCTGGGCCTGGAGGCCGTCGGCGGATAGCGTTGCGTCGTAGTCCTCGCCCGCCAGGCGCAGCGCGCCGTCCTCCCCGAGGAGGACCCGTGGCAGCTCGCGAATGACGGGGGCAGGACGCGCCCGGGCGGGGGCCACGGCCACGAGCCGAGCCACCTCACTGCCCTCTCGCCTTGGGGACACCACGAACCGGGAGAACATGCGCCGGAGCGAGTCTCGCAGGCCCGCATCGCCGACTTCCACAACTCCCGTCCAACCGGCGATTCGCAGCCAGAGGGCCGCGTCCTCCGTGGGGCCTTCCGGCGGAAGGCTCAGGGAATGCACTCCGACTCACCGGGGATGTTGCACTGGGAAATCTGCGCCAGTGCCACGAAGGGCTGCTCCCAGAGAATGGCCGGCGCCTCATAGGCAGGGCCGGCGTCAGGAGGGGGCGTCATCTGGAAGGCGTCCGAAGTCATGGGGCGTGCGAGCGAGGAAGAAGGGACGTTCTTCAAGGGAACGGGACGGGGAACGCGCAGATACGGCCATCTTCGGAGCCCACGTGGAGGCGGCTCACCGTGTGGTCGATGGTGGGAGTTCCGATGCGCTGCGCACCACCTATCGCGACCTGACCGGAGTCGGAGCCATCCAGCAGCTCCAACTGGTGGACCTGTCCGTCGGAGCTGCCAACGTAGAGGCGCACGGCGCCATTCCGATTGAAGGAGAAGGTGCCAGAGGGAGACGCGATCGGCGTGCTCCACCGGAGCACCGGCGGCGACTGGGCGGGCCCCGAGACGTCGTACAGCGCCACCTGGCCGGCCGCGAGACTGGCCACGAAGCCCGAGCCCTGGGGTCGCACGAAGCTGGTGAAGGCAGGCGTGTTCGGCGCCGGGCGCGTGGTGACGGGCAGGCTCCACACGAGCTGCGCCGTGGCGGCGTCCACGCCGTGCACGAAGCCATCGCTGTCCGTCACGAGAATCAGGTTGCTGTACGCATTGCGAACCAGGCTCAGCTCCACGTCGCCCACCGGGAGCTGGGCCAGCACCTGACCCGTCAGCGTGTTCAGCACGCGCAGCGTGTTCGGCGAGCCCGCGTGCGCGCGCGTCGCCACGAAGAGCCGGTTGGTGGTGTAGTCCACCACCATGCCGCCCGCCACCATGCCCAGATTCCCAGGCTGGTAGCTCCAGACCAGCGCGCCGGTGGCGGCATTCAGGGCCACCACCCGGTTGAGCGAAGCGTCCGCCAGCCGCGTGGCGAAGAAGACGAGGTCTCGGTTGGGGTGCGCGGCCCGGTATGCGGCATTCGCGTAGTCGAAGAGCTGCGTGACCGGGAACGACTGGATGGTGCCAATGGGCTGGCCACCATTGTCCCAGCGCCACAGCAACTGGCCGGTGGCGGCGTTGAGCGCGCTGGCCACCCCACCCTGGTCACCCACGAGGATGTACTGCCCGGACAGGCCATGCAGCGGCACCACCGGGAAGCGGCTTCCAATGAGGCCCGCCAGCGGGCGAGGCCGCCACCGCTCCGCGCCATCCGCCGACGGGTTGGTGACCTGCGTGAGGTTGGCGACGACGGAGTCGTTGAAGGCGCTGAAGATGCCCGTGCCCAGTTCGGTGATGGGCTGCTGCGAGGCATTCAGGCCCACCGAGTAGCACCACAGCGGCGCCGCGCCCACGCGAGCCCGAGGCGTGGCCACCAGGGCCTGCGACGTAGGCTGGTTGCCCGGCGAGTACCACCGCAGGTCATCCGAGTTGAAGACGCGGTAGTAGTACGTGGTGCCGTTGGTGACGGACGTATCGGTGAACGTCGTGGTGGCGCCCACGTCATTCGCGTACACCACCTGGGCGTTGCCCAGATTGGCCCCCACCGCGTAGGTCAGCCCCTGCGTCGGAGAGAGGTTCGGCGGCGCGCCCGCCGCGCGAAGAATCAGCACGCCCCCGTGAACCGCCGGGTTGTCCCAGGTGAGCGTCACGCTGCCATCGCGCGCCACGCCCGTGAGGCGGTTGACGTCGGGAACGGTGCCCTGCACCAGCGTCATCGGGGTGTCGATGCGAATCTGCGGCCCGCCGTAGTCATCGATGAGGTGGAAGCGATGACGGAACGTGGTGGGCCCGGACAGCGACGCGCCCGCCCCGAAGTTGGAATACACCACCGTGAAGGAGCGCTCGCCGTTGACCGGGATGCCCGTGGCGTTCGTCGACTCCCAGGTGATGCCCGTGGTGGCGTTGTTGGACGCCATGCGCCACCCGGCGGGCGTCTGCAGCACGCCGCCGACGGTGAAGTAGTTGAGCGCGGGCCGCAGCAGCCGGACCTCATGCAGCGGCATGGGGCCCCGATTCTGGATGGTGTAGATGACGGACCGGTTCGTGGAGTTGGCGGCCACCGCGCGGATGTTCGTCCGCACGCGGTGCTGCACGATGCGCCCCTGGTTCGAGTCCACCAGGTTCGACGTCACGGAGGCGCCGTTGCGCGTGGCATCCACCTGCCCCCGGAACCGGTAGTTCGCGAACGGGGTTCCCGTGAGCTGGTACGTCCAGACGAAGTGCGCGGACGCGCCCGGGTCCAACCGGGGAACGCTCGCGGTCCCAGGCCCCGACACGAGCGACGCGGCCGCCGTTCCCTGGAACACGGGCGCGCGCGGCGTCACGTTCAGGAACGTGTCCGTCGAGGACGGGTTCGTCACAGTGAGCCGCACGCGCACAGTCTCGTTGTTGAACGCGTCGTCGATGTCCACGTCCATGGCCACCGGAAGCGCCCCCACGTTGACCATCCGCGAGTCCATCGCAGGCGACACGGTGTTGCCGTTCCCGCTGACGCCCCGCACCCGCGCCACCAGCGTTCCAGCCGAGCCCGTCCGCACTCTCGCGGAATAGACGCCCGCATTCCGGCTGGCAATGTTCATGCGGAACGGCGTCGGCTCGGTGTCCACCACCTGGAAGGTGACGGCGCCCGCGGCCGTGGAGGGTCCCTCAATCGTGGTGTTGTTGTGGTTCGTCCCCGTCCGGTTCTCCACCACCATCCGCGCGTCGATGTCGCCGCCAACCCCCATCACCCGAGGACGCACGTCCACCTGGGTGTACAGGCCGGAGCGACTCCAGCTCGCGGCCGAGGTTGTCACCGACGTGGTGAAGTCGCCCCCCGCGCACGTGTCACGGGCGAACGTCTGCCCCGCGACGAAGCGCTCGTTGTTCTGGTCGTTGTTCGACGTCGGCGGAACCACGCGAAGGACGAACCGGGCCGACTCGTTCTGGCCCAGACCGTAGTCGCCGCTGCCGTTGCAGGAGTCCTGATTGTAGAAGATGACCCACCGCTCATTGGCGATGTAGTCCACCGTCCATCCCGGGGGCGGGATGGACGCGAGCGGGATGTAGCCGCTGGGCAGCGCGAACCACACCTCGTTGATGCGCCGGAAGAGCGGCGACCCACTGGAGGTGTTGTTGCGGACATCGACCGTCAGCTCGGAGGCCTCGTCCATCACCACCCGCGCGCGGGTGTCCCCACCCTGCGGCTGCGTGGTCAAGACGGCGGTCGGGGTCATCGACTGCGCCCACCCCAGCGAAGGCGCCAGGAGCGCGGCGGCGGCGACGAGGGAGGCGGAGAATGGACGCATGATGAAAGGAGCCCTCACGGATCCAGGGTGAAGGAAGCCGCCGTCAGCGGCGCCCCATCGAGGAAGAACCGGGCCTGCCACGTCCCGCTCATGCCGGACGTCGCCACGGCGGTGCCTGCCACGGGCAGGGAGAAGCGCACCGTGCGCGACTCGTCCACGCGTGAATCCACTTCCGCCGACCGCCGCTCATACGGCAGCCCGGAAGGCGGCACGAACTCCACTGAGACCGTGTGCCGACCACGCACGCCGCTCACCGTCAGGTCCACGTCCACCTGCGCCACGGACAGCAAGCCGCGGCGGCCCTCTCCCAGGTCGACCACGGTGGCCGAGCCCCGCGGAACCACGGGCGGCGGAGGCACTTCCGTCTCCTCCACCGGCGCGGGCGGCGGCCGGGCCTCCGGCCCCTCGCGCGGAGGCAACACGTCCGTGGGCGCCACCGGTTCCTGCGCCGGGGGCGCATGAACCGGGGCATAGGGCGCCACGCCTTCCGTGCACGAGGCCAGCATCACCGCCGCCGCCAGGAGCGCCAAACGCGTCCGCATCACCGCGCCTCCTCCAGCTCGTCGATGAGCCCCAGCCGGGTCAGCTCCGAGAAGAACTTGAGCGTGTCGGTCAGCACCTGCTCCACGTCCCATCCGTGACGATGTGCCACCTGCTCCACCAGGGCCCGCGCCGTGCGCGTTCCGTCGCACAGCTCCCAGATTTCAATGGCCGTTCCGTTGAGCCCACGCAGGGTGTTGCCCTCGGCATCCAGGACGATGAAGTCCGAGCCGAAGCGCTGGCCGGAGACGCCCTCGCGCCAGCGCGGCGCATGGTCCGCCGCGAAGTCCGTGCTCATCGCGCACCTCCCCGGCCCAGCAACGCAGCCAGGCGCCACTTCACGGCCACCCGCAGCCGCCCCAGCCAC